>JAURMJ010000182.1 GCA_030830765.1 Quisquiliibacterium sp. | reverse complement strand
CGCTGGAGTCATACGCGAGGTCCGTGCCGGCGGTCCACAGCGCTTTGGCTATGGCGATGCCTTCTTTGATGTCGAGTATCAACTGGACCGTCTGATTCACGAATATCCCAAGCCCTTCATCTCGTATTCACACGGCATCTGCATGGGGGGCGGCGTCGGACTGACGGTCGGTG
This sequence comes from Quisquiliibacterium sp., assembly GCA_030830765.1. Lineage (GTDB taxonomy): Bacteria > Pseudomonadota > Gammaproteobacteria > Burkholderiales > Burkholderiaceae_E > Quisquiliibacterium. The sequence goes on along the minus strand of JAURMJ010000182.1, from coordinate 11,211 downwards.
CCAGTCACCGGATCGTTTCGGATCGTTCGCGGATTGCGATGCCTGAAATCCACATCGGATTGTTCCCGGATGTTGGTGGCGGTTACTTCCTGAATCGCGTCTCCGGCAGCGCAGGTTGTCTGATGGCGATGACGGGTCTCACGATCAATGAAGCTGATGCGATTTTTGCCGGGCTGGCCGACTGGTTTGTGCCGCTGGAGGAGCGCTCTGCGCTCTATAAAAAGTTCGATGAATTGCTCTGGACTGGCAGTGCTCGCAAGAATCGTGAATTGCTGACCCAGTTGCTCTGGGGCGAACATCGTCGTTTTCATACGGGATTGCCTGTTTCGAACCTGGAACAGTACTTCGACGCGATCCGCTTCATCTCAACGCAACCCTCTGCGATCGCGGTCAGGGATGCACTGCAGGCAGCTGCGGCGGATGACCCCTGGTTTGAAACGCCGGCTGCCAGTCTGGCCAATGGGTCACCGACCGCTGCACACGTAACTTACGAGTATCTGCGCCGTTGTCGTCTGATGTCGCTGCGTGAGGTCCTGGATCTGGATCTGATTCTGGCTAAGCAATGTCAAAGACATCCAGATTTTCCAGAGGGTGTACGTGCGTTGCTGATCGACAAGGACCGCAAACCAGCCTGGTCACCCTCACGCTTTGAAGATGTCGATCAGGCGCTGATTGATGCGCATTTCGTTGCGCCCTGAACCTAGCCGTAAAGAAACCCGTCCACACAGGTCACGCACTGGCCGCCGATCTCGATGTCATTGTTGAGATAGCGAACTGCAATCAACCCGTCCCTGCCAATCGCGCGACCCTGTCGGGCTTCATAAGGAGTCCGGCTGCCATGGGCCGCGAGAAATGCAGCAACGCAGACATTGCCGCTGCCGCAGACTGGATCCTCGGCGATCCCGTGCAGCGGCGCGAACGAGCGAACCTCGAAGCCTGCACGATCATCATTGGCTCCGAAAACGGTGATCCCGGTCGCATTCAGCTCCTCTGAAATTCTCTGAATGGCGAGCTGATCTGGACACGCTGAGAGCAGGTGCTCGCCGTGCGCAACCTGCGCAGTGATCCAGACCGGTCCGACGTCAATCCGCAGCGCAGGACGGATGCATGAGACGCCAAGCGCTTTATTCAGTGAGGCCTGTTGGGCCTCACTCAATGGAGTGGTGCTCAGAGCCGGAGCACGCAACCACAGACGATCAGCGGGTTTGTCGCGAGTCAATGAGATCAACCCGGCCTCGCATTGTTGAATCAGAGTCGCCTGACCTGCATTGACCATGCCAGACTCCAGCACTGCATAAGCACTCCCGAGCGTTGGATGGCCGGCAAAGGGCAGTTCACGGACTGGCGTGAAGATTCGCAATCTGTAGTCGGCTTGCGCATGGGTTGCAGGCAGCACAAACGTGGTTTCCGAAAGATTGGTCCAGCGCGCGATGGCCTGCATCTGATCGGTACGAAGATCCTGTGCGTCCAGAACGACTGCAACTGGATTTCCGCAGAACGGGGTGTTTGTGAAGACATCGATCTGCTTGAAGGGGCGTTTGCGCATGGATTTATTTTTGTGTTGCAACTCAGTTTTGCACGAACCACAGCCATAAGCCGGTTGCGATCAGCGAGACGCCAACGATGCTGTTAAAGAACCGAAGTCGTACGCCTTTGAGCATCCAACGAGCCAGGCTCGCGCCTGCGACAGCCCAGATAAAATTCGATGAGATCGTGCTCACCGCAAAAATGATCACGATCAGCATCAGTTCGACCTCCGGCGACGAGGCCAGACCACGGTAGGCTGCAACCGTCCCAACAGCCAGCATCCATGCCTTTGGGTTTGCATATTGCAGTGCAGCAGTCTCGTACCAGCGGGGTGGGCGGATCACCTCGCCCTGGTTGATCATGCCGGCGCGGGCAAGTTGCAAGCCAAGCCAACACAGATAGAGCACCCCAAAGGCCCGCAAAGCGAGAGCCAGTTGGGGAAACTCGCGCAGCAGACTTTGAGCCCCTAGTGACGCGGCAATTAAAAGCGAGGAGAAGCCAACGGCCACGCCGATGGACAACGGCACAATTGCTCGGATTCCAAAATTGGTGGCGGTGGATAGCGCAAGCGCATTGTTCGGCCCGGGCGTGACCGAGCCGATCCAGGCAAACCAGATGAATGCCATCAGTTTTGTGTAAGCAATCTCATTCATTGGGCAAGCTTAACTGAAGCGATTTATATTTTTTGCATTCAAAAGCTTGAAATACCAAAGCACGCCCCAATACTCGCGTGAAACATCATTCAATCAACCAACAGAGCACGTTAAAAATGGGTGACATGAAGGAAACGCTAGGATTTCAAGCTGAAGTCAAGCAACTGTTGCAGCTGATGATCCATTCGCTGTACAGCAACCGTGAAATCTTCGTGCGGGAGCTGGTTTCAAATGCTTCTGACGCCTGCGACAAGCTGCGCTTCGAGGCAATCGATAAACCGGAGTTGCTCGAGGGCGAACCAGAGCTTGGGATCCGTATCGACTTCGATAAGGCGGCTCGCACGATCAGCATTTCGGACAATGGCATCGGAATGTCCCGTCAGGAAGTCATCGACCATCTGGGAACGATTGCCCGTTCCGGGACACGGGAATTCTTCGGCAAACTGACCGGCGACCAGGCTAAGGATGCGCAGCTGATTGGTCAGTTCGGAGTAGGTTTTTATTCCTCTTTCATCGTTGCCGATCGCGTGACGGTGTTGACGCGCCGGGCTGGCGCCAATGCAGACGAAGGCGTTCGGTGGGAGTCTGACGGCAGTGGCGAGTTCACCATTGAGCAGACTGCGCGTGCGGCCCGCGGCACCGAGGTCACATTGCACCTGCGCAGTGGCGCAGATCAGGGCGATGACGATCTGGCCAGTCTGGATGAGTTGCTGTCGAACTGGAAGTTGCAGTCGATCATCCGCAAATACTCTGATCACATCTCGCTGCCGATCCTGATGAAAAAGCAGGAATGGGACAAGGACGCCAGTGAATATAAGACGTTAGATGAATGGGAGACGGTCAACCAGGCAAGCGCACTGTGGACCCGCTCAAAATCGGAAATTGACGACGATCAGTACAGAGCCTTCTATCAGCATATTGCGCATGACGGTGGGGAGCCGCTGGCCTGGACCCACAATCGAGTCGAAGGTCGCAGCGAATACACGCAGTTGCTCTACATCCCCTCCAAGGCGCCCTACGACCTCTGGGATCGCCAGCAGCGCCGAGGCATCAAGCTGTACGTTCGCCGCGTCTTCATCATGGACGACGCTGAGCAACTGATGCCGGTTTACCTGCGATTTGTCCGTGGGGTTGTTGATTCGGCAGATTTACCCCTGAACGTCTCGCGCGAGATTCTTCAGGAAAGTCGCGATGTCAAAGCGATTCGAGAGGGGTGCACTCGCCGTGTGCTGAGCATGCTCGAGGACCTTGCCGAAAATCAGAGGGACAAGTACGCAGGTTTCTGGTCCGAGTTTGGTCAGGCTCTCAAAGAAGGGCTCGGTGAGGACTTCGGCAACAAAGAACGGATCTCTACGCTGCTGCGTTTTGCCAGTACTGAGAGCGAGGGGAGCGAACAGACGGTTGCGCTGGCCGATTATGTCGCACGGATGAAAGAGGGGCAGGACGCGATTTATTACCTCACCGCCGAAAATCCGTCTGCCGCGCGAAACAGTCCACACCTTGAAGTATTCCGCAAGAAAGGTGTCGAGGTCTTGCTGCTCACCGATCGGGTTGATGAATGGATGCTTTCCTTCCTGACCGACTTCGACGGTAAACAGCTTGTTTCGATCGCTCGCGGTGACCTGGATCTGGGCAAACTTGAGGACGAGACTGAGAAAGCCGAAGCACAGAAGGTAGCCGATGAATTCAAGGACCTGGTCGAGCGTGTCAAGACTGCCTTGGGCGAGCGCGTCAAGGATGTGCGTATTACATCGCGGCTGACCGATTCACCCGCCTGCCTGGTATCGGACGAAGGTGAAATCAGTGGGCATCTGGAGCGGTTGCTTAAGCAAGCAGGGCAGAGTGCTCCGGCACGCAGACCGATTCTGGAGATCAACCCACGGCATCCGCTCGTGGCTCGTCTGAACGATGAGCAGGAGCGTTTCGATGAGTGGGCCGGTCTTCTTTTTGACCAATCGATGCTCGCCGAGGGTGGGCAACTGGAAGATCCGGCCGCTTTTGTGCGCCGTTTGAACGAGATGTTGCTGACTTTGTCGAGCAAGGGGTGAGGCAGGATCCGTTGCGCGGCTTCGGTCTGGTGGCCGATAGCCGCGCACGTGTCCTGATTCTCGGTAGCTTTCCGGGGCAAGCCTCTTTGCAGGCCGGGCACTACTATGCTCATCCGCGGAATCAGTTCTGGCCGATCCTCTCGGAAATTCTGGCAATGCCGCTGACTGAACTTGATTTTGAGGCGCGTTATAGCTTGCTGCGCGAGCACCGGATTGCCCTGTGGGACGTGCTTAGCGCTTGCCATCGGATCGGTAGCCTGGATTCTAGGATCCGTCACCCGCTTGCAAACGACTTTCAGGTTCTGACCTGCCGGACGCCGTCTCTTCAAAAGATCATTTTCAATGGCAAGACGGCTGCTCGGACTGCGCGGCAGTTCGAGGAGAGCGGCTTTCAGACACAGACCGTGCCATCGACCAGTCCGGCGTATGCTGCAATGCCCTACGCGCAAAAGCTGCAGGCCTGGAAGGCTGCATTCAAGGAAAGCTGATGGCTCGAACATCCGATCAATCTACGCCGATCACGCTGTCCGAATCTGCCGGGGTTCGTTACCTGCACTTTGGTTCGCCCTGGGTGCAGGGTGCGATGAGAGTTTCGCGCCCTGAGACGCTTGTTCTCGAATATGTGCGACAGATGATGGGCTGGCTGCTGTTTCTTGAGCCACCTTTGCGGATTCTTCAGCTTGGATTGGGAGCGGGCTCGCTCGCTCGGTTCACTAGAAAGTATTGTCCGCAGACCCGAATTACGGCTGTTGAGATCAGCAGCGATGTGATCGATGTTGCCTGTGACTGGTTCGCATTACCCAGATTCGACAGGGAACTGCAGCTGGTTCGAGCGGATGCCTTCGAGTTCTTGAAGCGTCCCGCTTCGCGGCAAGCCTTCGGAATCGTGCAGGTCGATCTGTATGACATGGATGCACTGGGACCAACTCTGGACACGGCACGTTTTTACCGAGCCTGTCGTGATGCCTTGCGCGAGCCAGGTATCTGCGTGATCAATCTGTTCGGAGAACATCACACTTTTGAGCCGAATATTCGGCGCATCGAAAAAGCGTTCGATGGACGCGTTCTCGTCCTGCCGGCGATCCCTGAGGGCAACCGGGTTGTCTTCGCGTTCTCAGGGCCGCAGCTGCGCGTTGGCTGGGAACAATTGACGCAGCGGGGGCTCGTTCTGCGCCAGAAGTTCGGGCTTGAGGCCGATCAATGGGTACGGCAGATTCGGGGCATCAGTGGCAAGGGCACCGAATTTGCAATCTGACGGGATCGGGCTTCCAGCAATGGGAGGCTCAAGGCGTTGTCTTGACTCGTTGTCGGTGGAAGCTTACTTGGACAGCTCGCGCATGGCGCGCTCCAGTCCCTGGATCGTGACCGGGTACATCCGGTTGTGCATCAGCTGCTTGATGACCGAAACCGACTGACGGTACTCCCAGACACCTTCCGGTTCGGGGTTGAGCCAGGCAAATTTTGGAAAACGTTCAACCAGTCTGCGCAGCCAGACTGCGCCAGGTTCTTCGTTGTTGTACTCAACTGAACCGCCGGGCTGAAGGATTTCATACGGACTCATCGTGGCATCGCCAACAAAGATCAGTCGGTAATCCTGGTTGTATTTCCGGATGATGTCCCAGGTAGCGAATCGCTCTGAGTGGCGACGGCGGTTGTTCTTCCAAAGATGGTCGTAAATACAGTTGTGGAAGTAATAGAACTCGAGATGCTTGAACTCGGTTTTGGCCGCTGAGAAGAACTCTTCAACCATCTTGATGTGATCGTCCATCGTGCCACCGACATCAAGGAGCATCAGCACCTTGATCGTATTGTGGCGCTCCGGGCGCATCTTGATATCCAGATAGCCAGCATTGCGGGCTGTATGGGTGATCGTGCCGTCCAGATCCAGTTCATCTTCAGCACCCTGGCGCGCGAAGCGGCGCAGACGGCGCAAGGCCACCTTGATGTTGCGGGTGCCAAGCTCGACCTGGTCATCATAGTCTCGGTAAGCACGCTGCTCCCAGACTTTGACCGCGGTGCGATTGCCCGCAGACGGACCACCGACCCGAACACCCTCCGGGTTGTAGCCGCCGTTGCCGAAGGGTGAGGTGCCGTTTGTACCGATCCATTTGTTGCCGCCTTCATGGCGTTTTTTCTGCTCTTCGAGCAGTTCTTTCAAGCGATCCATCAGCTTTTCGAGGCCACCCATGGCTTCAATCGCTGCTTTTTCCTCTGCGGTGAACTCACGCTGTGACATCCGCTTGAGCCAGTCAAGCGGCAGCTCGAAGGCATCGGTCGGGAGCGCAGAAACTCCCTTGAAATAGGCCCCAAAGGCCTTGTCGAACTTGTCAAAGTTACGCTCGTCCTTGACCAGCGTAGCTCGGGCGAGGAAATAGAACTCGTCGATCGATGGGCTGATGACATTCTTGCCCATCGCTTCAAGAAGCATCAGGTATTCCTTGATGGAGACCGGCAGCTTCGAGGCCCGGACATGCAGAAAAAAATCAATGAGCATCTCAGACTCCTTGCACCCCTGAGCCGGCGCCAGCGCGCGGCTTGACCAGCTGCCATTCAAGATTTGCGCGGACTGCAGGCCATTCGGCTGCCGTCATGCTGTAGACCGCTGTATCGCGGATTGAACCGTTTGGCAGCACCATGTGGCTGCGCAGCACACCGTCAAGCTTGGCCCCCAGCCGTTCAATCGCCTGTCGGCTTTGCCGGTTCATGAAATGGGTCCGCAGTTCGACCGCAATGCAGTCAAGCTTCTCGAAGGCATGCCTGAGCAGCATCAGCTTGCACTCGGTGTTCAGCGGCGTTCGGTGCACCCGACTCGCATACCAGGTTGAGCCGATTTCAACCCGACGATTAGCTGCATCCACGTTCATGTACGTGGTCATGCCGACAAGTTCGCCCTGCGCATTGCGCACGGCGAATGGCAGCATGGACCCGGCCTTGTGCAGGTCAAGCCGACGCTGAATTTCTTGGGGAACCTTGGCTGGCTCCGGGACCGCCGTGTACCAAAGACGCCAAAGCTGTCCATCAGCGGCAGCCAGTGCCAAGCCGTCTGCATGTTCTGCGCGAAGCGGTTCAAGCGTCGCGTGGGTGCCGCGCAGGGTAACCGCTTCAAGCCAGGGCATGCTTTGCTCCGCGAGTTGGTTCAGCGATTGTTTCGGGCCATGAAAATCAGACGTTCGAACAGATGAACGTCCTGCTCATTCTTGAGCAGCGCGCCATGCAGTGGCGGAATCACGGCTTTTGAGTCCTGCGAACGAAGAGCCTCGGGCGGAATATCCTCAGCCATCAGCAGCTTGAGCCAGTCAAGCAGTTCGGACGTGGATGGCTTTTTCTTCAGGCCCGGCATTTCGCGAATCTGATAGAACGAGTCCATTGCGTCCTTGAGCAGCTGCTTTTTCAGACCCGGATGATGCACATCGACGATCGCCTGCATGGTGTCGCGATCGGGGAACTTGATGTAATGGAAGAAGCAACGTCGCAGGAAGGCGTCCGGTAGCTCCTTTTCATTGTTTGAGGTGATGATCACGATCGGCCGATGCTTGGCGCGGACCATTTGCCGAGTTTCGTAGACGAAAAACTCCATCCGGTCGATTTCACGCAGCAGGTCGTTCGGGAATTCGATGTCGGCCTTGTCAATCTCATCGATCAACAGCACAACAGGCTGCTCGGAATCGAAGGCCTGCCAAAGCACACCTTTGACGATGTAGTTGTGGATGTCCTTGACGCGCTCGTCGCCAAGCTGCGAGTCGCGCAAACGAGACACCGCGTCATATTCGTACAAGCCTTGCTGAGCCTTGGTCGTGGATTTGATGTGCCATTGCAGCAACTGCATTCCCAGGCCATTGGCGACCTCTTCGGCCAACATGGTCTTGCCCGTTCCAGGCTCGCCCTTGATCAGCAAAGGGCGTTGCAGAGTGATTGCGGCGTTGACCGCGAGTTTCAGATCGTCGGTGGCGACGTAGGAGCTGGTGCCTTCAAAGCGCATGTCAAGGGTCCTGGAAATGTTTTTGTGAGTATATCGAGGAATATCTGCGGCCGCGGGCTTCGACTGGACTGATGATCCGGCTGTCGGATAAAATCATGCGTTTCCAATCCTGCGCGACATCGTGAGCACCCGGTGTACGTGCCCTGAGACCGTCAAAAAATGTTCAACAAACTGCTTGCCGCCTCCTTGGTTGCGGCCGCTTCAACCGCTGCGTTTGCTCAAGGCGACGCTGAGGCTGCCAAGACCAAGATCGCTATGTGTGTCGGTTGCCACGGAATTCCTGGCTACAAGGCCTCGTTCCCGTCTGTTTATTCGGTGCCAAAGATCGTTGGCCAAAGCCCCAAGTACATTGAAAGCGCCTTGCAGGCGTACAAGAAAGGCGACCGCTCCCACCCGAGCATGCGTGCCATTGCGGGCAGTCTGAGCGAAAAGGACATGGCCGATCTCGCTGCTTATTACGGCGCCAAGTAATTAAAGGGCATATCAGATGATCCGTACCAATGCTTTTGGAACCCGTGTTGCACTGGCCGCAGGGCTTGCGCTTTCCGTCACGCTGGCTCAGGCAGCCGACGCTGAGAAAGGTCGCCAGAAAGCCGATCAGGTCTGTGCAGCCTGTCACGGCAAAGATGGCAACACCCCGATCGACCCCTCCTATCCGCGGCTAGCCGGGCAGGCAGCGGATTACCTTTATGTCGCGCTCAAGGGCTACAAGAATGAAACGCGCAAGAACGCGATCATGGCTGGCATGGCCAAGCCGCTGACCGACGCGGATATGAAAAATCTTGCGGCTTACTACGCAAGCCTGCCGGGTTCGCTGCGGGTCAAACGCTGAGATCGCGTCCCTGATCTGCCAAGAAAATGGCCGCATTAGCGGCCATTTTGCATTCTTAAACGGCAATTTCAGACTTGACGTTCTGGCGGGCGGGCGCCGTCGCTGCGTTCGTGCACCCAGAGATAAAGCGTGGGTAGCACGATCAGTGTCAGGATGGTTGCGGAAATCAAACCGCCGATGATAACCATCGCCAAGGGGCGTTGCGTTTCCGAACCGATTGCCGTGGACAACGCCATTGGGGCCAGGCCGAGCGAAGCAAGCAGGGCGGTCATCAGCACTGTGCGCAGGCGATCAAGGGAACCTTTGAAGACTGCTTCATACAGGGGCTCGCCATGGGCTCTCATCTGGCCGAAGTAGGACAGCATTACGACGCCATTCAGCACAGCCTGACCGAACAGTGCGATGAAGCCGATCGCAGCAGAAACGGATAAAGGAATATCGACCAGATACAAGGTGAGAATCCCGCCGATCATCGCAAAGGGGATATTCGCTATGATCAACCCTGCATTCTTCACCGAGCCGAATGCGTTGAAGAGCAGCATGAAGATGAGTAGAATCGACAGCGGAACTACCCAGGCCAATCGTGCCATTGCTCGTTCCTGATTCTCGAATTCCCCTGACCAACTGATTTGATAGCCTTGCTGCAGCTTGACCTTGGCTGTAACGGCAGCCTGCATATCCTTGACCACGCTGCCCATGTCGCGATCCTTGATGAAAACGCCGATCGATAGCACGCGTCGCCCGCCCTCTCGGGCGATATTCATTGCGCCGCTCATTGCTTTGAAGGTGGCTAGCTCTGCGAGCGGTAGATAGCCGCCCGACGGAGTCGCGATCAGAACGTCGCGGATCCGCGCCAGGCTTCGGTCGGCATCCGGCAGACGGACCGTGACAGCAAATCGGCGTTCGCCTTCCCAGAGATGGGTGACTTCCTTGCCAGCTAGCGCAATCTCGATGGTTTCTTGGACATCTGCAACGCTCAGGCCATAGCGTGCGGCACGGGCACGGTCAATTTCGACCTGGTACTGTGGCAACTGACCATCCCGGTCGATAAAGGCCCGTGAAATCCCGTCAATCGCTTTGATTTCCTTGAGAATCGTCAGGCCGTAGGAACGTAGCGTGCCCAGATCATCGCCGGTGACTTTGATGACGATCTGGCCGTCGATCTGTGAAATGGACTCAAGGACGTTGTCCCGGATCGGCTGCGAAAAGGCAACTGTAATGCCTGGAATCTTGCGCAGTTCGGCATCAATTTCCGCCAGGATTTGCTTTTTGTTTCTCCCGCGCTGCCACGTATCTTCCGGATACAGATCAACCAATGCCTCGATTTGACTGGCAATTTTTGGATCGGTCCCGTCCTCCGGGCGACCCAGCTTGCTGACAACACTTTCGACTTCAGGGATCTTGCGAGCTAGATCGCGAATACGGCCAGCCTGGCGCTGGGCCTCACTAATCGAAACACTCGAATCCAGTGTGACGTTGATCCATACGCTGCCCTCATTGAGTTCGGGCAGGAATTCCGAACCTAGTTTTGTTGCAGCAAAAAGGGCAACAATGAGTGCACAGCTGGCTCCGAGCAAGACCATGCGCCGGCTTTGCAAAGCCCAACGCAGCACGGGGGCATAAAGGCGCTTGGACCACCGGACTAGCGCGGGCTCTGCATGGGAGATGCGCCCGCCAAGCATGCGGTGGCAGAGCAAGGGGACCAGCGTCAGTGACAGGATCAGCGAAGTGATCAGTGCAGCAACCACCGAATAGGCCATCGGTGCGAAGATCCGCCCCTCATGGCGCTGCAATGTGAAGATTGGAATATGCGCCGCAATGATGATCAGCATCGAGAACAGCGTTGGTCTGCCTACCTCGACTGCGGCTGCCAAAACAGTTTCCAGCTTGGATTTTCTATCGGTCTGTTCGGGCATCATTTGCAGGCGGTGAAAGATGTGCTCGACTACGATGACTGCGCCATCCACGATGATCCCGAAATCCATCGCGCCAAGTGACAGCAGATTTGCAGGAATTCCTATCCAGGTCAGTCCCAGGAATGTGCCGAGCAGGGACAACGGAATGATCGACGCAACAATGGCGGCTGCGCGCATGTTCTTAAGGAACAGGTAAAGAACGACGCCAACGAGCAGTGCGCCCTCCAGAAGATTGGTGAAGACGGTCTTCAGTGTG
>JAURMJ010000181.1 GCA_030830765.1 Quisquiliibacterium sp. | reverse complement strand
TGCGACGCGCTGAACTCGGCCCACTTCTTCTTCGAGATGATCAGCTCGTTGACCGTGGTCTGCTGGTGCCAGCCCGGGAAGTAGTAGTGCTTGGCAACCTGGTGGAAGCCCAGCGTCAAGTCCATCATCGGCATCGAGAATTCGGTTGCGTCAATCGTGCCAAGCTGCAACGCCTGGAAGATCTCGCCTGCCTGAAGCAGCTGGGTGGAAACACCGAGCTTCTGCATCACGTTGGCGCCCAGACCGAAGAAACGCATCTTCAGCCCTTTCAGGTCATCGAGCGACTTGATTTCCTTGCGGAACCAGCCTGATGCCTCAGGCGAGATCAGACCGCAGGGAATCACCTCAACGTTGTACTTGGCGTGCAGTTCCTTCATCAGCTTTTCACCACCGCCGTGCTTGAACCAGCCCATGTATTCGCCAGCGCCCGGGCCGAAGGGCACGGATGCATACATGGCAAATGCAATGTCTTTTCCAGTCCAGAAGCCAGACACAGTCCAGGCCATGTCGAGCGAGCCATTGCCGACTGCATCGAGGTACTGGTTGGCCGGAACCAGCGCGCCGGGTTCGAAACCCTTGACGTCGATCGAACCGCCCGACATTTCACGCAGCATCTTGACCAGACGCATCTCGGTCGGACCCAGCAGACCGGTCGTAGTCGGGAACGCGAAACCCATCTGGGCACGGACTTTCTTGTCGGCAGCAACTGCCTGGGAACTCAAGGCGCCGAACGCCAGACCAACCGCGACAGCTGCCGCGGCAAGCTTCTTGATTGCCATCAGAATCTCCTCCATCTGGGCGCTTGGCGCCCTACGTTTATCTTGAAACTACGCGACGCCCCCTGGCGTGCGCGGTGACCGACGCTATCACGCTCGGGTGACATTCGCAAACACCAAAGTAATTTTGCCGCCCTCATGAAAGTGTGCGCAACGCCGTCTGCGGCCCGAAATTTCACCCTTTAGCAATTCGGGCTCTGACTTGCCCACCTCAAACCTGCGCTGCCTGCCGGCAGGCCTGGTCGATCGCACGCTTGGCATCCAGTTCAGTTGCCTCGAATGCACCGCCGACGAGCTGGCTGTTCAATCCAGCCTGCTGCAAGTCTGCGTGCAGGACATTCAGTGACAACTGCCCGGCACAGACGATGACTGTGTCAACCTGAAAAAGGCGCGGCTTACCCTGCACGAGGGTGTGCAGGCCGTCATCATCAATCTTCAGATACTCGACCCCGTTGAGCATCTGTACGCCCCGGGCAAGCAGGGTGGCGCGATGTGTCCAGCCTGTTGTACGCCCGAGTGTCTTGCCGACCGGGTCGGTCTTGCGCTGCATCAGATAAACGGTGCGATCGGCCGCTGCAACCTTTCTGGTCACTCCAGTCACGCCGCCCCGCGGATGATTCTCGAAATCGATGCCCCATTCGGCGGCAAAAGTCGGAATGTCGAGCGCTGCGCTGGGACCCGCGTGCGTGATCAGTTCGGCGACATCGAATCCGATACCGCCGGCCCCCATGATTGCGACCGATCGGCCAACCGGTTTGCGCCCGAGAATTACGTCGATGTAGCCGACCGCCTTCGGATGGTTGATACCCTCGAGATCGGGCTTGCGCGGCACAATCCCGGTCGCCACGATCACTTCGTCGAAGTTCATCGCGCTGAGCATTGGCGCGTCGACCGGCGTATTCAGGCGCAGCTCGATGCCATGGAGTTCGATCATTCGCCCGAAGTACCGCAGCGTCTCGTGAAATTCCTCCTTGCCGGGCACGCGCTTGGCCAGGTTGAACTGCCCACCAATTTCACTGGCTGAATCGAACAGGGTGACCCGATGCCCGCGCTGGGCTGCGACTGTCGAATACGCCAGACCGGCCGGCCCCGCGCCGATCACCGCAATCCGCTTCGGCGATCGGGTAGGCAGGTACTGCAACAAGGTCTCATTGCAGGCGCGTGGATTGACCAGGCAGCTGACCTGCTTGCGTCCGCTGAACGTGTGATCCAGGCAGGCCTGATTGCAGGCGATACAGGTATTGATTTCATCTTCGCGGCCCTGCGCAGCCTTCAACACAAGCTCAGGATCGGCCAGCATCGGGCGCGCCATCGAGACGATGTCGGCATCCCCTCTGGCGAGCACCTGCTCGGCCACGTCCGGCATATTGATCCGGTTACTGGTGATCATCGGCACCTTCAGCAACTTGCGCAGTTTGCCGGTGACCTGTGTGAAGGCTGCACGCGGAACCATCGTGGCGATCGTTGGCACCGGCGCCTCATGCCAGCAAAAATGCGTGCTGATGATATTCACGCCCTCGGCTTCGATGGCCAGCGCAAGCGATACAACTTCTTCCCAGGACAGGCCTTCTTCGAGCATGTCCATCGCAGAAATCCGGAACACCAGAATGAATTCGGGCCCGACGGCCGCTCGCACGCGGCGCACGACCTCGACCGCAAAGCGCATCCGGTTCTCCCAGGAACCTCCCCAGCGGTCATCGCGAAGATTGGTCTTGCGGACCAGGAAGGTGCTGATCAGATAACCAGCCGAGCCGATGATCTCCACGCCGTCATAACCGGCCTGCCTGGCCATCAGCGCGCAATTGGCGAAATCGGCAATCTGCTTTTCGATGCCATCCTCGGTCAACTCGTTTGGAGTGTATCGACCGATCCTGGACTTGACCGGCGACGGCGCGACACAGATGTCTTTGGCCACCAGAGGGCCCGAATGCAGGATCTGCAGGCAGATCCTGACCTGCGGATCGGCAGCATGAACTGCATCAGTGATGATCCGATGCTTCGCGGCCTCCTCAGCCGTAGATAACTTGGCGCCGGTTCCGCCCTCCTCATTCGGAGCAATCCCGCCGGTGATGATCATCCCGACGCCGCCGCGCGCACGTTCGGCAAAGAATGCGGCCATCCGCTCGAAACCGTTCTCGGCTTCCTCCAGGCCGGTGTGCATCGAGCCCATCAGCGCGCGGTTCTTGAGCCGGGTGAACCCCAGATCCAGCGGCGAAAACAGGTGCGGGTAACGCGAGTTCTTATCAGTCATGAATGGGCTCGGAAGGATTGGCAACCGCACGCAGATTAAGGCCGATGCTCGCCATCAGTCCAGTTGATCACCCTGCGCCTGCTTGAGCTCGCGTAATGCCTCGCGCAGCGACCTCAGTTCAGTCGAATAGGCACTCGCGTCCCCGAAATCAACGAATCCATCGTAATAAGGATGGGCCTGGTAGATGCGTCTGGCGTGCTTGATCGGGCACCAGTACTGCTCAGTGCGGCCAGCAACTTCACGGACATAGGCAATCACACCATTCGCGTACGAGCAGTATGCGCAATTGAACTTCTCGATCATGTTCAAGTAGCCAAGATGCTCTCGATCAAAGACCAGATAGTCACGGCGACGCACCCTGGGAATCTTGTAGAGTGGAAAACAGATGCGTTGATAGGCTGTAACGACCAGATCCAGCAGAAGGCTTGGCACGATGACTGAAAAGATTACGGGTGCGCTCAGCACATGGCGCAGCTCCGACTGACGCAAATATGCCCACAGCCCGTTTCTGAAACGTCGCTGCTGCTCCAGCACTTCGCGCTCAAAACGCACACGCCGGTCTTCAAAATCTGCATGCAGCGCCTGGCGACGCCGAGCAAACTCCTGCTCAACCTCTTCCTCAAGAACTGCAATCCGATCAAGCAATTCACGAATTTTCGGGTTCATCGCGGGGCACTCTGATGATGATTGTGAGAACAGTCCAGGATTCCACGTTCATCACCTGCAACGGGATTGTCAACCTGCTTGCCCGTCAAATAGTCAGCGTGCGTCAACGCGCAGCATCCTTGCTATGGCGTTATATTCGTAGTCAGCTCCGCCTGCAGTCACTGATCCGGCGCAGCTCATCCTCATCACCTTCGCCCAAATCTTCTTTGCAATGCATGATCAGCTCAAGTCCGCGTCATCGGAAGAATCAATCTTCGAGCTTGCGTTCAACAATTCGCAAGTCGGAATCGCGGTCTGGGGGCCGGACCGGGAATTCCTGCGGGCCAATGCCGCTTACCTGAAATTCTTCGGACGCACTGAAGCTGAACTGATCGGCCGCGCGCGGGTCGGCGAGCTGGGGCTCTCACCGGATCGCGAAGCGATTGATCTGATCGAGAAGCTGATCGCGGGCGACATCGAAAAAGTCGAGCTTGATCGCCCGTACCGGCAACCTGACGGGGTTGAACGCTGGTACCACGCCATCCTGATGCCAGTCCGTGATCAGCACGGAAAGCTGCAGCGTATGGTCTCGAATCTGACCGAGATCACCGCGCTCAAGCAGACCGAATTGGCGCTTGCAGATCGCGAGGAACAATATCGGCTGCTGGCGGAAAACCAGTCCGACTATGTGCAGTTACTCAGTGTCGATGGGGTTGTTCTTTACTCCAGCCCGTCGCTGGAGCGCTTGATCGGCAAAGAGCGCCCGCTAGGCTGGAAAATCGGCGAGCCTGGCAGTCTTCTTCACCCCGACGACGTCGAACCTGTCCGGGCCGCACTCAAGCAGATGATGCTCACCGGGAAACCGATGACCGGAGCGCACCGCTGGCTGATGCCCGACGGGGAGGTGCGCTGGATCGAAGGAGCAGCCAGTGTTGTGCCGGATGATCAGGGCAAGCCCAGCAAGATCCTGACGTGCATGCGGGATATCACCGACCGGAAACGGGCCGAGGAAGCCCTTGCCGCGCGTGAGGAGCAATACCGACTGCTGGCCGAAAACCATACCGACTACATCCAGCTTTTCGCCCCAGATGGACGGATTCTCTACGACAGCCCTTCTTTAGTAAGAATCATCGGGAATCGGCATTTAGGCGAACGCAAACTCGGTCTGGGCGATACCCTGCTTCACCCGGAAGACCGGGATCGGGTAAAAGCCGCATTTTTCGAGATGGTTGAAAGCGGGAAATCGATGGAGCTTTCATATCGCTGGATCCTGCCGTCCGGAGAGGTTCGCTGGGCTGAAACCAGAACCCAATGCATCCTAGGTCCCGACGGGCAGACCAGTCAGGTGCTTTCGGTCGCGCGAGACATTACTGATCGCAAACGCATCGAAGAGCAGATTCGCGAAATGCAGAAACTTGATGCGATCGGCCAACTCACCGGAGGCCTGGCCCATGATTTCAACAATCTGCTCGGAATCGTTGTCGGCAACCTGGATCTGATTTCGGAACTTCTGCCACAGGGCAGCCCGGCGCTGACTCGTGCGGTGGATTCGGCAAGGAATGCGGCGCTACGGGGTGCGGAGGTGACGCGCTCGTTGCTGGCGGTGGCCAGACGGCAGACACTCGAGGTGAAAAGCCACGATATCAACCCGCTCCTGAGTGATCTGTTGCCACTGCTGAAAAGCTCCGTCGGATCGGCGGTGACTATCCGCACTGAACTGCACGACGGCGCTCTGATGGCTCAGCTCGATGAGACGGGCCTGAGCAATGCAGTCCTCAACCTGGCAATCAACGCACGCGACGCGATGGCCGACCTCACGCAAGAGCGCATCCTGACTATTCGCTCATGGAGCGAACAGGTCGACCAGGACAGTATCAGCGCCCTTCGGCCGGGTCGCTACGCTGTTGTGGAAATTGCCGACAACGGCAGCGGCATGAGCGAAAACGTGCGCGCTCAAGCCTTTGAACCGTTCTTCACCACGAAGGACCGCAAAAAGGGAACTGGACTGGGGCTGGCAATGGTCTACGGATACGCCAAGCAGCTTGGCGGAACTGCTTTGCTGCAGAGCGAATCCGGCCTTGGCACTTCGGTTCGCTTGTACCTGCCAATGGCGTGACTCAGCGCCGAAGCACGGGCGCGTTAAAATTGGGCTCTCTCCAGTCTCTGGCGCCTCGACGGCCAAAGGAATTTCATGAGCCTCAAATGCGGCATCGTGGGCTTGCCCAACGTTGGCAAGTCCACCCTGTTCAACGCCCTGACCAAGGCCGGTATCGCGGCCGAGAACTATCCGTTCTGCACCATTGAACCGAATATCGGCATTGTTGAGGTTCCTGACCCCCGACTCAATGCGCTGTCCGCGATCGTCAATCCGCAGCGGATCCTGCCGGCCACGGTTGAGTTTGTCGACATCGCCGGCCTGGTAGCCGGCGCATCCAAAGGCGAAGGACTTGGCAACCAGTTTCTGGCCAACATCCGTGAAACCGATGCAATCGTGCATGTGGTGCGCTGCTTCGAGGACGAGAATGTGGTGCACGTGTCGGGCCGGGTCGATCCGATTTCCGACATCGAGGTGATCAACACCGAGCTGGCGCTGGCCGACATGGCGACGGTCGAAAAAGCGCTGGCGCGCTACAGCAAGGTGGCTCGCTCCGGTGGCGACAAGGAGGCCCAGCGCCTGGTCGCCGCGCTTGAAAAGTGCATGACCG
Organism: Quisquiliibacterium sp.; assembly: GCA_030830765.1. GTDB lineage: Bacteria > Pseudomonadota > Gammaproteobacteria > Burkholderiales > Burkholderiaceae_E > Quisquiliibacterium. The sequence continues at coordinate 12,655 of JAURMJ010000181.1, read as the reverse complement.
TTCTCGACCAGGCCAAACCGGTGCGCTCACTCGATCTGTACGAAGAGGAAAAAGTGGTGCTGCGTCCGCTGTGCCTGATCACGGCCAAGCCGACGATGTATGTGGCCAACGTGATCGAAGGCGGCTTCGAGAACAACCCGCATCTGGCCGCCGTTCAGGCGCACGCCGAGGCCGAGGGTTCGATCGTCGTGCCGGTCTGCGCCGCAATCGAAGCCGAAATCGCGGATCTTTCCGACGAAGACAAACAGGTGTTCCTGGAGGACATCGGAATGGCGGAACCTGGACTTGACCGTGTGATTCGCGCAGCCTTCAAGCTGCTGGGCCTGCAGACTTATTTCACGGCCGGGGTCAAGGAAGTGCGTGCCTGGACCGTTCATGTCGGCGCCACGGCACCACAGGCGGCCGGCGTGATCCACACCGACTTTGAGCGGGGCTTCATCCGCGCCGAGACCATCGCCTATGACGACTTCATCACCTGCAAAGGCGAGACTGGCGCCAAGGAGAAGGGCAAGATGCGCCTTGAGGGCAAGGAATACCTGGTCAAGGACGGGGACGTGATGCATTTCAGGTTCAACGTCTGAACAGGTTCATCCCGGAATCTCTGCCCGGAAGTTGCGGGCGCGATGTCCGCTCGCTGAACGCACAGCACGCTCGCCCTCACCGTTTCGGTTTAAAGTCTGCCTTCCAAATTGCCCTCTGCAGTTGCCCGAGGACTTCAGGAGACAGCCATGAATTTCGAAACGGATGGACTCGGGTTTTCGCCGCTCGAAGATCTGCCGGTACGCTATATCGACCGCACCCATGCTTGGTATGACGCGCTGGGGACGAACAATCACTACCGGTACGCATCTTTCCAGGATGTGCCATTCACCCGCCTCGGTAAGCCGCTAGCGCAATGCAAGATCGGGCTGCTGACCACGGCGGTGCCCTACGATCCGGCCAAGGGTGCTCAGGACTGCAAAGCGCCGTATAACGCAGGGGCAAAGTTCTATGAGCCCTACACCGCCGATATGGCGCTGGATCATGACCTGCGGGTTGCGCATGTCGGCATCAACCGGCGCGAACTGACCGACGATGCGAACTGCTGGTTCCCGTTGCCAGCGCTGCGTCGGGCCGCCGCTGCCGGGCGGGTTGGTTCGCTGGCCTCGCGTTTTCACGGCGTACCGACCAACCGCAGCCAGCGCCACACCGTCGAGGTCGACTGCCCGGAAATTGTTGCGCGCTGCCTGGCCGACGGCATTGATGCAGCGATCCTGGTCGCAAACTGTCCGGTCTGCCACCAGACGATGTCACTGACTGCGCGCCACCTGGAGGCGGCAGGCATTGCCACCGTGCTGATGGGTTGCGCCAAAGACATCGTCGAACAGTGCGGCGTGCCGCGCTTCCTGTTCAGCGATATGCCGCTGGGCAACGCTGCAGCGCGCCCCTACGACACCGCCTCGCAGGATTCGACCCTGGGTTTGGCATTTGACCTGCTTGAGGCTGCATGCGCACCTCGCAGCACCGTGCAGAACCCGCTGCGCTGGAATGGCCAGGCCGACTGGAAATTTCACGTGCTGAATCCGGCAGCGCTGTCACACGAGGAATTGGAGCGACGCAAGGCCGAGCAGCGCGAAATCAAGCGTGTGGCGCAAAGTGTGCGTGATGCAGCCATTGCCAGATGAACAGCCCGGAAACGAAGTACCGATGCATAGTCAGACCATGAACCCGACTGGGCGGATGTTCGAAGGCGTTCGAATTCTCGATTTCACGCACTACCTGGCTGGCCCGTTCTGTACCTTCCAGCTCGCGCTGCAGGGGGCGGACGTCATCAAGATCGAACCAATCGGCGGTGAGGCCTCGCGGCGTGCCAATACAGCTGACCCGCGCTGGAATACACGATCGATGACACCGACCTGGGTTGCGGTCAACGCGAACAAGCGCAGTCTCGCTCTGGATTTGAGTCAGCCTGAGGCAATCGAGATCATCCGGCAGCTGGTCATGGACGCGGACGTTGTCTGCGAAAACTTTCGACCTGGCGTGATGGAGAAATTCGGGATCGGCTGGCCGCAACTGCGAGCGCTCAATCCGAAGCTGATCTATTGCGCAATCTCCGGCTTCGGAACCAGCGGACCGGAGAGGCGCACGCCCAGCTTTGATGGCAAGATCCAGGCCATCTCCGGACTGATGTCGATCACTGGCGAACCGGAATCCGGGCCGATGCGGGCAGGCTTCCCGCTCGGCGACATCAGCACCGGCATCACCGGCGCCTTTGCACTGGCCGGCGCGCTCTACCAGCGCACGCATACCGGCCAAGGGCAATTGGTTGATGTCGCGATGCTTGATTCGATGCTCAATTTTCTCTGCTACCCGGTCACCGAGTACCTGGTCACTGGCCATGTTCAGCCACAGGCGGGCAACCTATCGGTCACCCGCAAGCCCACTGCAGCGCGCTTTCGCTGCAAGTCCGGCTACATCGTGCTGGCTGCGCTGACCGATGCCCAATATGAACGGCTGCTTAAAACCATCGGGCGTGAAGATGTCGTGGCCGACCCACGCTTCACCGACTGGCCTGCGCGCATCGCGCATGGCGAGGAAATTCATCAGATCATCGAAGCGGCGCTTGCCGACGACGATGCCGACACCTGGGAGCAGCGCTTTCTGGCCGTCGATGTACCGTGCGGCCGTGTGCGCAATGTGGCCGAGATCGTAGAGCATCCCCAGCTGGCGCACCGCGGCATGCTTCAACAGGCACAGACTCCGTGGGGACCGGTTCGGCTGGCCGGATCAGGCTTCCAGCTCGAACATGGCAACGGCGGAGTGGACCAGCCGATTGCGCAACCTGGAGAGCACAGTCGATCGATTCTGGCTTCAATCGGTTATGACGAAAACCGGATCGCAACGCTGATTGCTGACGGCGTGGTCGGCATTCCCGAATAACCCTGGTGCCGCGAGGTGCTGCATCCATGAACGGGCCTGCTGCCGGATCACTGAAGGACCAGACTGCAATGACCACTGCCGACGACTACCGATTCTGGTGCGAAGAAAAGCTGCGCAATGTCGACACCGATCGGCAAGGGCATGTGAACAATACGTTGATCGCAGCCTTTTTCGAAGCAGGCCGGATCGAGGTACTGCACCACCCGGACAACACAGCGCCCTGGACGACCTGCGGGATCGTGCTGGCCCGTCAGCTGATCAATTACAAAAAGGAGCTGTATTTCCCGGGCAAAGTGCAGGTGGGCACCCGCGTCAGCCGGATCGGGAGAAGCTCCCTCGACTTCGAACAGGTCCTGATCGCGGAAAACGGCGAAGTGGCCAGTGGCGAAGCGACCTGCGTGCTCATTGATCTTGCCTCGCGCAAACCGGTCGAGGTGCCTTCTTCAATGCGGCAGCACCTGACCGGCTCGACAGCCGGAACAAAGCCGTAATGCTGGGCCGATAAGCCCAACGGGGCTGCGCTGCCGGCTTTGATGCGGATCGATCAGCCACCCAGACCCCTCGGAGAACAATCATCAACACTCTGGTCGCGCTTGCCCCGCTGCTGCTGGTGATCAGTTTGCTCGGTTCAGGCCGGGTCACAGCACTTGTCGCTGGCACACTCGGGCTCGCGGCAACGCTGGTTGTGGCTGCCGGCTGGGTCGGACTGTCAGCGCAACAGATGCTGCGTGAAGCGGGCATCGGACTATGGCTGGCCTGGCTGGTGGTTTCAATCATCGCCTCGGGCATGTTCTTTCAGCTGTCCACAAAAACCAGAGTCACCGTTCATCAACAGGCGCCAGGCGAGCCGACACCTCAGCGGCTGTGGTCGGTCTGCTTTCTGCTCGCGCCGTTTGCCGAGTCCGTAACAGGCTTCGGGGTCGGCTACATCATTGCGCTGGGAGCCCTGCAACGGCTTGGAATCAGCGGCATGACTGCACTGCAACTCGGTCTGTTCAGTCAGTCGCTGGTCCCCTGGGGCGCGCTTGCTGTTGGGACGACGGTCGGTGCCAGCCTGGCGTCCATCCCAGTGGGCCAGCTGGGCTTTTACACAGCCTTGCTGCAAGGCCCGATTCATCTGCTTTACCTGCTGATCTACTGGCGGATTCTGGCCCGTGCGAACCTGGCCGTCCCGTGGACCCGCAAGCTTGATGATCTGCTCTGGACTGCGCTGCTGATTGCCTTGCTGGCGCTGGCCAATGCCTATACCGAAGTCGAGATTGCAGGGGCAGCCCCGACCGCACTGCTACTGGCCATCCGTTACTGGCGCGATGAACGCCCTGACCGTCGGATGGTGATGCAGACCTTGCGCACGCATGCTCCTTACGTTGCCCTGACCTTGAGCCTGTGCGTAACTCGCCTGTTCACTCCCCTGCGAGATTTTCTGCGTCCGCTTTGGGCGATCCGCCCCTTTGAGAATCAACCGGCGTTTGCACCCCTTTATGCGGCCGGGTTCTGGCTGCTGCTGGTCGGCACACTGACGATCTGGCGTCATGGCGCCGACCTGATGCCGGTGGCCCGGCAGACGCTGCGGGCTGCCTGGAGATCCTGCGGCGTGACAGCAGCATTCCTGGTGATGGCCCAACTGTATGTCGGGGCCGGTCTGGCAAGACAACTGGCCGAGGCACTCAATGCGCTTGCTGGCAGCGCGGCCGTTGCAGGCATTCCACCATTCGCCGCCGTCGCCGGGTTTCTGACCGGCAGCGGGGCTGCCTCCAATGCGATGCTGATGCCGATGGTGATCGCGCTTGCGCAGGGCCTGGGACTGAGCACTGCAGTGCTGGCTGCCATTCAGAACAGTGTCTGCGCCAACCTGAGCATGCTGTCGCCGATCCGGGTGTCGATGGGGATCGGCGTGATGAAACTCGCGACCAGCGGAGCGACGCCGACCGAAGGCGAGATCTACCGCAGATCACTGCCACTTGCGCTGGCACCGGTCCTTGTTGGGTTGGGCACGATCATGCTGATCAGTCTGCTTCGCTGACCCGCTGACCCGCTGATCCGCTCGATCTGAAGCCAGGCTGGGTCTGGTCAGTTTGCATTGAGCAGGCGGCTGCGATCCGGCTCGGAAAATCGACAGACCAGCGGCGCTCATTCCAAGCTGACAGCTGGCTAGCGCTCAGCCGGTCCGGCCGAATCACCCTGCAAGGTCAGATAGCGCGCAAAGAGCTGCTGATGCGATTCAACGCGCTGCGGATCCTTCGGGATACAGCCAACTGGGCAGACTTGTTGGCACTGGGGCTCATCGAAATGCCCGACACACTCGGTGCAGCGGTTCGGATCGATCTGATAGATCTCGGGGCCCATGAAGATCGCTTCATTGGGACACTCGGGCTCACAGACGTCGCAATTGATGCACTCGTCGGTAATGATCAGCGCCATGACCATCCTTTGGAGCGGACCACGAGTTCAATGGCAATCAGCGAGTGTCTCATCACTTGTCAGTGGCTTTGCCATCGGCTTGCTTGGTGCCTGCATCGCTGCTCTGCCCGGAGCCAGCGTTTGCGCCAGCAGCGCCCTGCTGCAACTTCGCACGCAGATGCGCAGTGACGATCGGCGGCACAAACTTGCCGACATCGCCGCCCATCATCGCGATCTCGCGGACCAGTGTGCCTGAGACAAACTGATGTTGCTCACCTGGCGTCATGAAGATCGTCTCGATCTCCGGCATCAGATGACGGTTCATACCGGCCAGCTGGAATTCGTATTCAAAATCGGCTACCGCGCGCAGTCCGCGGATCACGACACGGGCCCCTTGCGCACGCAGCAAATTGACCAGCAAGCCGGAGAAACTGATGACCTCGACATTGGGCAGGTCAGCCAGTGCCTCTCGGGCAATCTGCAGCCGCTCAGGCGGCGTGAACAAAGGGTTCTTGCCGCGACTCTCGGCGACTGCGACGATCACCTTTTCAAAGAGGAAAGCCGCCCGCCTGACCAGATCTTCATGGCCGCGGGTGAGCGGATCGAAAGTGCCAGGATAAATTGCCAGCGTCATGGTTCGCCTTTCTCGGGTTGCGCCTCACCAAGCAGATGGTAGAACACCTGGCCGGCCTGTTCGGCCCGCAGTAACTGCCAGCCTGGTCCAAGCAGCGTATCAATGTCCGCAGTATGAAGCGGCGACTCGGACTCGACATAGATCCGTGCCCCTGGAGAGAGGATCGCCGACAGCATCGGCAGTACACGCGCAAGCAGCTTGCGACCGAATGGCGGGTCAAGAAAGACCAGATCGAATCGATCACCAGCTGCGCGCAGACGGCCAAGAATTACCAGCGCATCGCCAATCAGCAGGCGGACCTGCTGCGCGCCGAGTTTCTCGATGACCTGCGAGATCGAACGCGCAGCCAGACGGTCACTCTCGACGAGAAGCACGCTGTCGGCACCGCGTGAGGCAGCCTCCAGGCCCAAGGCGCCGGTCCCTGCAAACAGGTCAAGGCAGACCCGGCCGGAAAGATCATGACCCAACCAGTTGAACAGCGTCTCACGAACCCTGTCCGGCGTTGGTCGCAGACCTTGCAGATCCGGGACTGGCACAGGCGTGCGCTTCCAGCGCCCGCCGATGATGCGGACCTTGTGCTTTGCCGAGTCTCTGGTCATTTGGCCGCAGGCGTCCCCGCACCGACAACAACGGTGACAAGTGCATCGAGCTGAACGTGCCGCGCGAAAGCCGCTCTGACCTGCTCAAGCGTGACGGCCGAGACCTTTTCGGTCCAGCGATCCAGGTAGTCAAGCGGCAAGTCGTAGACACCGATCGCGCTCAGGTAATTGAGGATCTTACGATTCGAATCGATGCGCAGCGCAAACCCACCAACCTGATTGGCCTTGGCGGCTGCAAGCTCCTGCTCGGTTGGTCCCTCTGTGAGAAACCGCGTCAGCGTCTCGCGCACCACCCCCAGCGCAACATCGGTCTGCTCGCGTGCGGTTTGCAGACCCACGGTGAACGGCCCGGCCTGCAGCGAAGGCGAGAAATAGGAGTAGACGCTGTAGGCAAGGCCCCGTTTTTCCCGTACCTCGTTATACAGACGCGAGACAAAACCGCCGCCCCCCAGAACATAGTTGCCGACAAGCAAGGCGAACTGATCGGGGTCTCCCCAGGCAACAGCCGGAGCGCCGATCAGGATGTGACTCTGCGTCGAAGGATTCTCGATCCGTTGCTCTGCCGACTTCTTGAGCGAAATAACTGCAGGAACGGACGGCGCGGTTTCACCGACCGGCAAGACACGAGTCAGACGCTCGGCAATCTGCTCGGCCTGTTGCCGGGAGATTGCACCAATCATCGCCACGACGGCACGTGATGCACCGTAATTGGCTTGCCAAAACCGCAGCAGATCCTGACGCTCGATCGCAGCAACCGTCTCCGGCGTTGCGCTGCGGCCATAGGGATGGTCGCCATAGAGCATTGCCGAGAATGTGCGGTTTGCGATCGCGCTCGGTTTGGTCTGACCTTCACGTAAGGCCTGGATCAGCCGCTCCTTTTCCCGAGCCAAAACAGGGGCAGGAAAACTCGGCCGGCCGAGCAGGATCTCGAGCGTTTCCAGCGAAGCCCCCAACTCCTCCTGGCCACTCAGCGTGCGCAGGGAAACGGTTGCCCGATCATCACCGGCGCCTTCGCTGCGCAAGGCGCCGACGTTGGCAAAGCGCTCAGCAATCTGATTTTCGTCCAGCCCGGCTGCACCTTTGGCCAGCATCGAGTTGGTCAGGGAGGCCAGTCCGTCTTTGGCCGAGGGGTCGTAGCGACCGCCGGCATCAAAGCTCAGACTCAGATCCAGCATCGGGATCGACGGCGCATTGACAAAATAGACCCTGGCTCCCGTGCTGGTCTTCCAGTGCTCGATCGGCAGCACAGCCCCAGCCAGCGAGGGCCACAACGCACCCAGCACCGCCAAGACCGGCATGACCCCTGTCAGCACCGCGCGGGCAGACTGCAGCGGGCTCATTGCCTGCCCTCCTTGCCGGAAACGCCGGTTTTCGGCTGCGCAACTTTGGCGTTGTTTCTCTTTTGCGGATCCAACGTAACCACCGTCATCTGATCTTCATTGAAATAGCGACTGGCAACAGCCTTGACCTGATCTGCCGTGACTGCACGGATCTGCTCCAGAATCGGATCGGCATCCCGATGTGAGAACCCCACGATTTCCAGACCAGCAGCCTCCATCGCCTGCCCGAACACCGAGTCGCGCTTGTAGACGCGGCTCGCCACGTATTGGGCCTTGACGCGTCGCAGTTCTCTCTCGTCGACCCCTTCAGCTGCGATGCGTCGGAGTTCCGCACGCAAAGCCTCTTCCAGCTGTCCAGGCGTCTTGCCCGCAGCGGGCATGCCCGACAGTGTGAAAAGGACCGGCCCGCGCGACAGCAGATCGTAGCCGGCTCCCGCGCTGTTGGCGATACGCGTCCCGCGCACGACATTTCGGCTCAACCGTCCGTTCTCGTCGAGATCGAGCACGGCGGACAGCAGTTCCAAGGCGTAGGCATCAGTCGGCGCATCAAGCGACTCCAGCTTCGGCACACGAAAGCCGATCACGAGCACCGGGTTTTCTGCGGGCGCCTTGACCACCATGCGGCGTACACCCTTTTGCTCGGGCTCGAGTTGCGGTTTGCGCACCGGCAACGGATGCGGCTTGATCTGACCGTAGGTTTTTTCAGCAAGTGCGAAGACCTGCTCAGGTACAACATCACCAGCCACCACCAACAGCGCGTTGTTCGGCGCATACCAATTGCGATACCACTCGCGCGTGTCTTCGACTGTCATTGCCTGCAGGTCGTTCATCCAACCGACCACCGGCGCACGAATCGGTGATGCGATGAAGGCTCCTGCCATCAGCTGCTCATTGACCAGCGCTGCGGGCTGGTCCTCGGTGCGCATGCGTCGCTCCTCCATGACGACCTTGATTTCCTGCGCGAATTCCTCGGCAGTCAGCACAAGATTGGTCATCCGGTCAGCTTCGAGTGCCATCACCTCGGCCAGATGCGACTTATGAATCTGCTGGTAGTAGCCCGTGTATTCCCGGGATGTGAAGGCGTTCTCGCGTCCGCCCAACTTTGCAACGCGACGCGAAAATTCACCAGGCCCGATCTGACGCGTGCCCTTGAACATCATGTGCTCGAGCACATGCGCCACACCGGTCTTGCCGTTGACTTCATCGATTGATCCGGCTCGGTACCAGGCCATGTGGGCAACAGTCGGAGCGCGATGATCTTCGATGACGATCACCTTCAGGCCATTGGCAAGCGTGCGATCCGTGGTCTGAGCCATGACAGGCCTGACGACCGCAACTGCGATCAATCCGGCCAGCAGGATGTTGCTGATATTCATGCTTGAATCGTCTGTTGATGCGGGCGTACGGACGCGCCCCGCGTTGCGGGAAGATAGAATTGTGACCGAAGTCGCCCGGAGTCCAGGCGGGTAGTCTACTGTCGCGCATGGCGAGGTGTCCTGACAGGTCACGTCGGTCAGGCAGCGGGCTCGTCGCTTGCAATGGCAAAGGATGCCTGAGCGGGGTGAACGACGGCTGTCGACTCCAAGCACATCAAGCATGACGAGGCTGAGCTGCCGCTCGCGGCACCGGCGCTCATTGAACAATCACACAAGCGGCCGCACTTTGCCGGCCGGAGCCTGATCCTTATGTTCGGTTTTCTCAGAAGAAAGAAGTCTGCGGTGAACACGGAGCCGCCGAAAGCCGACGCGGCACCCAGTGCCGAATCCGTCCACACCACTGAATCCATATCGGGCCCCGCGACGGGAAGCACGCCGGACAGAGCAAGCGACTTGGAAGCTTTGTCGGGCTTGAAAGCTGTTCCTGCACCCCAGGCGATGCCGACGCCGACCCCCCCATCGTCGCCACTGGTTTCATCGGCGCCTGCAGATTCACCGGGCGCCGTGAAAGCGTCAACAGACGCTGAATCACAACCTGCAGTCGACCCCGTCGATTCCGAGGTCAATGTCGAAGTCGAGCCCGAAGCCAGCCCCTCCGGAGCCGCTCCGATGATTGAACCGTCTGCGCCATCACGCCAGGGCTGGATGGCACGGCTGCGCCAGGGCATGAGCCGGACCCGATCAAATCTGTCCGGTCTGTTCAGTGGCGGAAAGATCGATGAATCGCTGTATGAAGAACTGGAAACCGCACTGCTGGTCAGTGACGCCGGCTTCGAGACGACAAGCTGGCTGCTTGAGGAACTGCGTAAGCGGGTCAGACAACAGCGGCTGTCGGACTCAGAACAAGTCCGGGAAGCCTTGCGTGGCTTGCTCATAGAACTGCTGCTGCCGCTCGAGCAGCCGATGGACATTGATCGGGCAACCCCCCTTGTGCTGATGATTGCCGGTGTCAATGGGGCCGGCAAGACCACTTCAATCGGCAAGTTGGCCCATCACCTGCAACGTGAAGGCAAGTCGATCCTGCTGGCCGCCGGCGATACCTTTCGCGCAGCCGCCCGCGAGCAACTCGCCGAATGGGGGACGCGCAACAACGTCCAGGTGATTGCCCAGCAGGGCGGCGATCCAGCGGCCGTCGCTTTTGATGCTGTCACTTCCGGCCGCGCAAAGGACCTGGGGGTTGTGATGGTCGACACGGCCGGCCGGCTGCCGACCCAGACGCATCTGATGGACGAACTGAAGAAGATCCACCGGGTGATCGGCAAAGCGATGCCTGAAGCGCCCCATCAGTCTCTGCTGGTGCTGGACGGCAACACCGGTCAGAACATGCTGGCCCAGGTCAAGGCCTTTGATGAGGCCGTCACCTTGACGGGTCTGATTGTGACCAAGCTCGATGGAACGGCCAAAGGTGGAGCACTCGCAGCACTGGCTCATACGCGCCGGGATCGTCCGCTCCCTGTCTACTTCATCGGGGTCGGCGAAGGCATCGACGACCTTCAGGCGTTCAGTGCTCAGGAGTTTGCGTCGGCCTTGCTGGACTGAACGCTGAGAACACGCGTTCGGGTGCGAATCCCCCTTTGAAATGCTGCGCCTTGCCGCGGCCTGATCGGACAAAAAGTCCGCCAAACCCTCTTCGCCGTAAGTTTTGTTAGCACTCTCGACCAATGAGTGCTAATCTTGAGCTTAGACGCTAATTCCTCGGCGCACCAATAAGGATACTCACGATGTCCAGCAACATGACAATGGCTCTGACCACTTCGACCAATTCAGGCCTGGCGCTGCCCGCGCTTAGCAATCTTGACGCCTACATCTCGGCAGTCAACCGCCTGCCTATGCTGACCGCTGAGCAGGAATCCGAATTGGCCCGGCGCTTTCGTGACGACACCGACCTGACTGCAGCCCGCGAGCTGGTGATGTCGCACCTGCGCCTGGTCGTCTCAATTTCCCGGCAATATCTGGGCTACGGTCTGCCACATGCCGATCTGATCCAGGAAGGCAATGTCGGCCTGATGAAGGCGGTCAAACGCTTTGACCCGGAGCGCGGCGTGCGACTGGTTTCGTTCGCGATGCACTGGATCAAGGCCGAGATTCATGAATACATCCTGCGCAACTGGCGCCTGGTGAAGGTCGCGACGACCAAGGCGCAGCGCAAGCTGTTCTTCAACCTGCGCTCCTACAAGCCCGATGCCCGCACACTGAGCCCTGAGGATGTCGAGAGGATCGCCCGCGATCTGAATGTCCGCAGCAAGGATGTGATCGAGATGGAAACCCGTCTCGGCGGCAGCGACATGACCTTCGAGACCCAGTCAGACGACGGTGACGAGTCCTTTGCTCCGATCTCCTACCTGAAGGCCGCGCAGTCGGAGCCGACCGAGATCATTGAGCAGCGGCAGCGTGATCGCCTGCAGGGTGAAGGCATTGAAGCAGCGCTTTCAGACCTTGATGATCGAAGCCGCAGGATCGTTGAAGCGCGCTGGCTGCGCGACGAAGATGAGGGCGGTGGCCTGACGCTGCATGACCTGGCCGACGAATTTGGCGTCTCGGCCGAGCGCATCCGGCAAATCGAGGCCAAGGCACTGAAAAAGATGAAAGGTTCGCTGGCCCAGTACGTCTAAGGGAGTACCTGACGACTCGCTGCGTCGCCTCGCGGGCAGCGCGCCATCAGGGACCGTTAACCCGGTCTTCTCATCCCTCCTCATCGGCCGCCTGCGGGTCTCCCCGGGCGGCATTTTTTTGCCAGCTGCAAGCAACGCAGCGAGCCTGAAGCATTCGTCACGTCGGTACACTCCCCAGGAGCGTCCACGCAGGGCATTGTGCGCTAGCATGCCGAACTTGCGGATGGTTTAAGAGTCATCTGCGCAACAGCCAGACCCCGTCCCATGCTCCGCCTCCTCCCTTCCGATCAGACCTTGCCGGCTGTTGGCGCCTTGGTGCTCAATTCGCTGATCTGGGGCATTTCCTGGCTACCCTTCAGATTCCTGAATTCGATGGGCCTTCATAGCCTGTGGATGACGACCTGGATCTATGCCGTCGCCACACTCATCTTTCTGGTCCGGTTTCCTGGCGCCCTGCGCTCGCTGTATCGCTCCCCGTGGTTGATGGCACTCGGGCTTGCTTCTGGCCTGACGAACGCCAGCTTCACCTGGGGGGTGACCGTCGGTGATGTGATGCGGGTCGTGCTGCTGTTTTTCATGATGCCCGTTTGGGCGATCATTCTGGCTCGCCTGTTGCTCGGCGAGGCAGTCACGCGAGGGGCTCTCGTGAGGGCCGCGCTTGCAGTAGCCGGAGCGGTGATCGTACTGGGTCAGGCAGACACCTGGCTCCCGGTGC
>JAURMJ010000180.1 GCA_030830765.1 Quisquiliibacterium sp. | reverse complement strand
CATGGTTGGACTGCAGTGCGGCGGCTCCGACGGGTTTTCATCGATTACTGCCAATCCGGCGCTTGGGGCAGCAGTCGATCTGCTGGTTCGGCACGGCGGGACGGCAATCCTGTCCGAGACTCCGGAAATCTATGGTGTCGAGCATACGCTGACACGTCGCGCGGCAACCCGTGAGATCGGCGAGAAGCTGATCGAGCGCATTCGTTGGTGGAAGGATGTCTATGCCGTCGGGCGCGATGTGCAGATCAACGGAGTCGTCAGCCCGGGCAACCAGATCGGTGGCCTTGCAAACATCTTTGAGAAGTCGCTGGGCTCGTCGATGAAAGGCGGAACCGGACCGCTGATGGAAGTCTATAAGTACGCTGAGCCGGTCACCACACCAGGTTTCGTGTTCATGGACACGCCAGGCTACGATCCCTGCTCGGCAACAGGCCAGATCGCAGGCGGAGCCAATATGATTGCCTTCACGACAGGGCGCGGCTCGATGTTCGGTGCCAAGCCTGTGCCGTCGCTGAAGCTGGCCACCAACACGCCGATGTTCAACCGCCTGGAAGAGGATATGGACATCAATTGTGGTGAGGTGCTCGATGGCACGGCCAGCATCGAAGAGATGGGGCGCCAGATCTTCGAGCTGATGTTGCGCACGGCCTCCGGGGACCGCAGCAAGAGCGAATTGCTCGGTCTTGGCGATCATGAGTTTGTGCCCTGGCAGATCGGCATCGTCGGTTGATGCCACTTAACCGAAAAGCCTGGACCCGGATCGGGCTGGGTCCCGTTTTCGCGCGCGTGGACCTGATCACAGAACGTCTGAGCGGGCTCAGTCCGACGCTTCGCGGCATGCTGTGGACGATTGCCGCGGGCATGCAGTTCAGCGTGCTCAACGCCTTCATGCGTCTGATGGCCATCGAGCTGAGCAGTTATCAGACGCAGTTTCTGCGTTATGGCCTTGGTCTGCTGGTGATGCTGCCACTGATCCTGCGGGGCGGGATTGCCGGGTGTAAACCAAACAATCTGATGGGACAGCTCTCGCGCGGGCTCGTGCACACCGTTGGCATGTTTTTGTGGTTTACGGCGCTGCCGCAGATCCCGCTGGCCGACACGACGGCGATCGGTTTTACGACACCCATCTTCATCATGCTGGGTGCCTCGCTGATGCTGGGCGAGAAAATGGTCTTCGCGCGCTGGGTGGCCGCGCTGATCGCCTTTACTGGCGTCATGATTGTTGTGGGCCCCAAGCTGAGTGCGGAGGGGGGTACCTACAATCTGGTGATGCTCGCCTCAGCCCCGGTCTTCGCCTGCTCCTTCCTGATTGCAAAGGCGCTGACCCGCACTGACAGTCCGGGTGTGATTGTGCTTTGGCAGTCGATTACCGTCACTCTTTTTACGATGCCAGCCGCGCTGTTGGACTGGAAGGATCCGACGTTGATGCAGTGGGGATTGTTCGTGATCTGCGGGATGCTGGGCAGCCTTGGGCATTACTGCCTGAACCGTGGATTCCGGGTGGCTGATATCTCTTCGACGCAACCGGTCAAGTTCCTCGACCTGATCTGGGCGTCGACGATGGGCTTTCTGTTGTTCGGCAACATCCCGACGCAGACGACGCTGCTCGGCGGAGCCGTGATCTTTGTCGCCACGGTCTGGATCGCCCGAAAGGAAGCCAGGCGGGCAGCTGCCTTGGCGGCGGCAGCCAAACAGGCTGCTTCGTAGACGAACCAGGTCATTGAGGTTTGTGAATGCAATTCATTGATGAACAAAGGGTCTCCGAGCTGCTCAGCCTTGAGGAACTGATCCCGGCGATGCGCCAGGCACTGATCGACTTTTCCGGCGGTGCGATCCGCCAGCCTGCACGTCGCTTTGTCGATGTTCCGGGGTCGACCGGGTTTTTCGGCGCCATGCCGGCAGCGGCAAGCGGTGCGCTTGGCGCAAAACTGGTCAGCGCGTACCCGGACAATGGCAACAAAGGCTTGGCTGCGCATCACGCGGTGATTGTGATGTTCGATCCGTCCACCGGTGTGCCGATCGTTTCGATGGATGGCCGACTGATTACCGAATTGCGTACAGCGGCCGTGACCGCGGCATTTCTTGACGCTGCTGCGCCCGAGACGATCCGCAGTGTCGCAGTCCTGGGGGCCGGGTTGCAGGCCCATGCGCACATTGATGCGCTGCGCCTGGTCCGCCAGTTTGACGATCTGCGGATCTGGAACCGCACCGCATCGCGGGCTGAACATCTGGCCGCTGAAACCGGAGGGCGCAGCATGACCTGCGAGCAAGCCGTGCGTGATGCCGATGTTGTGATCGTGGCAACTGCTTCGCGCGAACCGGTGCTTGACGGAAACTGGCTCAAACCCGGGGCAAGGGTCGCGAGCGTCGGGTGGAGTGGTCAGGATGGTGCGGAGTTGGACGCGGTGACCATGTCCAACGTCGTGATTGTCGATTCACGCGAGGGGACGGCAGCAGAGTCCGGCAACGTGCGACGGTACGCGCCGCAGATTCGCGGCGAACTGGGGGAGTTATTCGCCGGACGCATTCAGGTCGACGCAGACGAGACCGTGGTCTTCGATTCGATTGGCATGGCCTGCCAGGACGTGGTTGCAGCGGCGCTGGTCTGCAGAAAACTCAAGGGTTGCCTGGTTGATTTGAATGTCCGTCCCTGAGTGACTGCTCAGTCAGGCTCTGCGCGCAGCAGGTTTTGTGCATGACGAGGTTCTGAAGGCAGGCTTGCATCGCTGTGATCCTTCAGGCCAACGCCGGTCAGGCCAAGTTGCAAGGCAGCTCGAATGAGCCAGAGTGACTTGAACGCAGCAAGCTCGTGAGAGAGTCCTTCCGGACGAATGTTCGAGATGCAGTTGCGTTCCGAATCCTTCCGACCCGATTTCGGTGCGAAGGTCAGATAGATTCCCAGGCTGTCTGGCGATGACAGGCCGGGTCGTTCCCCGATGAGGAGGATGACGATTTTCGGGCGCATCAGATCGCCGATCGCGTCACCCAGCGCAACGCGCGCCTGGCTGGCCAGGACGACCGGACCAAATCTCAGGTGGTCTGGCGCAACGGCGCGCAATGCTTCGAGTACGGGTTGTGCATGTCTGGTGACCGCGAGCGACGATAAGCCGTCTGCGATTACAGTGAGGACATCGCAGCCCTGATCAGGATGGTCTTGTAAGGACGTGCGACTGGCCGGATCGAGTTGTCTGCCAAGGTCAGGGCGGAGCAGATAAGTTGCTCGGTCGGGGGCGGCACTGTGCACTCGCACTGTCTGAAAGCCGGCTGCGACCAGTGATCTATCAAGTGAATCGACGTCAAGGGCAGTATGGACTGCATCGCGCGCCAGTGCGTGGGCATAACTGAACTCAAGCACTTCCGATGTTGGCAGACTGTGCCCCGCACGGCCTAGCGCCACACGGGCCCGAGTCAGCCTGCGCAGTTCCGACCAGGGATCTGTCTGAACAAGTTTTCCGGGTTGATCTGGGTTCATGTCAGCGAGGATGCGACGTGGGTCAGCATCGGATGGCTGGCGGTGATCGGTTGAATTCGTCCCTTGTTGTCGGCAATCCCCATCTGTTGCAACCACTGCTCAAACTCAGGTGCCGGACGCAGATCCAGCAGGGCACGCAGGTACAGGGCGTCATGAAACGAGGTGCTCTGGTAGTTCAGCATGATGTCGTCGGCGCCTGGAATGCCCATGATGAATGTCACCCCTGCTGTCGCCAGCAAGGTCATCAGGTTATCCATGTCGTCCTGATCGGCTTGCGCATGATTGGTGTAGCAGACATCGCAACCGATCGGTAGTCCCATCAGCTTGCCGCAAAAATGATCTTCCAAGCCTGCGCGGATGATCTGCTTGCCGTCGTAGAGATATTCCGGGCCAATGAAGCCGACCACTGTGTTGACCAGCAGTGGCTTGAAGTGACGTGCGACTGCGTAGGCTCTTGCCTCGCAGGTCTGCTGATCCACACCATGGTGCGCATTGGCGGACAGCGCCGATCCCTGACCCGTCTCAAAATACATGACGTTCTGGCCCTGTGTTCCGCGTCTCAAAGACAGGGCAGCTTCATGAGCCTCCTTCAGAATCGACAGTGAAATTCCAAACCCCTGGTTGGCCAGCTCGGTCCCCGCGACGGACTGAAAAACGAGATCGACGGGGGCGCCCTGTTCAATGATCTGCAATTGATTGGTGACATGCGTGAGGACGCAGGATTGCGTCGGGATGTCGAAGCGTCGGATGAATTCGTCGATCAGAAAATACAGCTCGGTCTGCTTTTGCAGACTGTCACTGGCTGGATTGATGCCGATCACGGCGTCGCCGGCTCCGTAAAGCAATCCGTCGATCATCGAGGCAGCAATGCCCTGCGCGTCATCGGTTGGATGATTCGGTTGAAGGCGAACTGAAAGCCGGCCTGGCAAGCCGATCGT
>JAURMJ010000179.1 GCA_030830765.1 Quisquiliibacterium sp. | reverse complement strand
GGGCGGCCAGTGGGGCGCCGACGAAGAGGAGGCTTTCAAGCAGCCGATCCGCGAGCAGTACGAACACCAGGGCCACCCGTACTACGCCAGCGCGCGCCTGTGGGACGACGGCATCATCGACCCGGCCGACACGCGGATGGTGCTCGGCCTGGCGATGTCAGCGTCGCTCAATGCTCCGATCCCTGAAACCCGATTCGGCGTGTTCCGGATCTGACCCTTTCTGCATCAAAGACAAAAAGCGAAACAGACCAATGAGCTACACAACAATCGAAACAGAACTGAGTAACGGTGTCGCCACAATCTGGCTGAACCGCCCTGATCTTCGCAACGCGATGAACGATGTGCTGATCGCCGAACTGACCGATGCCGTTCGTACGGCACAGTCCGATGATGCGGTCCGCGTGCTTGTGCTCGCCGGCCGCGGCAAGGCCTTCTGCGCCGGTGCTGATCTGGGTTGGATGAAATCAGGTCGCCAGATGAGCGAGGAAGAATCGCGCAAGGACACCGGCAGTCTGGCCAACGTGATGCGCATGCTCTATGACAGCCTGAAACCTTCGGTAGCGCGGGTTCATGGGTCGGCATTCGCCGGCGGCATGGGGCTGGTCGCCGCCTGCGATATCGCCGTGGTGTCAGCAGATGCGAAGTTCTGCCTGTCGGAAGTCAAACTGGGTCTGATCCCGGCGATGATCAGTCCCTATGTAATCCGGGCAATGGGCGAGCAGAACGCCAAGCGTTATTTCATGACCGGGGAGGTCTTTGACGGCACCGAGGCACACCGAATGGGATTTGCGCATGAGCTGGCCCAGGTCGGAGAGATCGACGTGAAAACCCATGCAATCGTCGGTCACCTGCTGCAGGGCGGTCCGATTGCGCTGGGCGAATGCAAGCGTCTGATCCGGGACATGGCCGGCCGACCGATCGACGATGAAGTCACGCTCGATACAGCGGGCCGCATCGCACGCGTCCGTGCCTCGGATGAAGCCCAAGAGGGTATTGCGTCCTTCTTTGAAAAGCGCAAACCGGCCTGGGTCCAAGCCAGCTGATGGCATTGATTGCCTTCCCCAGATGCGGCAGAGAAGTTCGAATGCCACAGCTCCTTTGAACCATTGAATCGGCCGTATCCCGAATGATTTCGCAGCAACTGCTCTGGCCCTATCTGGTCGCGTCAATGGTCTGCATCGCCTCGCCCGGGCCCGACTCGCTGACGGTGCTGTCAATCGGGCTTGCGCGCGGCCGACGCGAGGCGATGCAATTCGCACTCGGCGTCGGGACCGGTTGCCTGACTCACACTTTGTGGGCCGCGCTCGGGATCGCCGCGCTGGTGGCAGCCTCCGAGCATCTGTTCACTGCCCTGAAGCTGATCGGTGCTGCTTACCTGCTGTGGCTTGGCATCGGTGCGCTGCGCTCCCGCGGTGCGCTGGCCGGCGGTACAAACGCCATTCCAGGTCCCCAGCAGGCAGGCCCACCGCGCACCGGCCGTCAACGCTTCCTGAACGGCTTCATCAACAATTCGCTGAATCCGAAGGTGATGCTGTTCTTCATTGCATTTCTGCCGCAGTTCGTCGACCCTGCGCATGGCTCGGTGCCAGTCCAGATGCTGTTGTTGGGTAGTGGCTTTGCGCTGATGACCGCCAGCAGCTATGTGCTGCTGGGCGCAGCCTCGGGCCGCGTCGGTGAGTTGCTGATGCGCCGCCCGAGCCTAGCGCTCACGCTGGACCGAATAGTCGGTGTGCTGTTCATCGCGCTGGCAGCCCGACTGGTCCTCACGCAACGCGCTTAAGCGGAACATACAGATTGACCCGGAGAGATCGATGTTCGAAAAAATCCTGATTGCCAATCGCGGCGAGATTGCCTGCCGGATCGCAGCCACTGCGCGCCGCTTGGGCATCCGTACCGTTGCGGTCTACTCGGATGCCGATGCCGGCTCGGCGCATGTCGCCGCCTGCGACGAGGCCTATCGGCTCGGCCCTGCCCCAGCCCGCGAGTCCTATCTGCTGGGTGACACCATCATCGAGATTGCCCGACGCTGTGGTGCGCAGGCCATCCATCCCGGCTACGGCTTTCTTTCAGAGAACGAACAGTTTGCCCGCAGCGCGCACGATGCAGGCCTCGTATTCATCGGTCCGCCGCCCAAGGCCATTGCGGCGATGGGCAGCAAATCGGCAGCCAAGGCACTGATGGGCAAGGCGAAGGTGCCGTTGGTCCCCGGCTATCACGGCGACAACCAGGACACGGCCTATCTGCAGGGCCAGGCCGATTCGATCGGCTATCCGGTGCTGATCAAGGCCAGTGCCGGTGGGGGCGGCAAGGGGATGCGCATTGTCCGCAAGGCCGACGAATTCGAAGCGATGCTGGCCTCGTGCAAGCGTGAAGCCAGCAGCGCATTTTCCGACGATACGGTGCTGATCGAACGCTATGTGCAACAACCCCGGCACATCGAGATTCAGGTATTCGCCGACTCGCACGGCAACTGCGTCTACCTGTTCGAGCGCGACTGCTCGGTGCAGCGTCGCCACCAGAAGGTCATCGAGGAAGCCCCTGCGCCAGGCATGACACAGCAACGGCGCAATGCAATGGGCGAGGCCGCAATCGCCGCGGCAAAAGCGGTTGGCTATGTCGGGGCAGGCACGGTCGAGTTCATTGCTGAACCGGACGGCAGCTTCTACTTCATGGAGATGAACACGCGGATCCAGGCGGAGCATCCGGTGACCGAGCTGGTCTCCGGCGTGGACCTGCTCAAACTCCAAATCGCCGTTGCCGCCGGCGAGAGGATCGATGTGCCGAGCGGCCTCCCGGCCCGAGGCCACTGTATCGAGTGTCGCATCAACGCCGAGAATCCCGAGACCTTCGCGCCCTCGCCGGGGCGCATTCAG
>JAURMJ010000178.1 GCA_030830765.1 Quisquiliibacterium sp. | reverse complement strand
GCGGTGCAGGCCTATGCCGACGCGCTGTCCAAGGAAAGGCAAAAGGGCGCACTGAACTCCGATGCCGCGCTGACCGCCCGCGTCCGAGGGATTGCCCGCCGGGTCACGGGCACCAGCGGCAGTTTTCGTCCGGACGCGGCTTCCTGGAACTGGGAAGTCAATGTCATCAGTTCGTCGCAGGTCAATGCCTGGTGTATGCCGGGTGGCAAGATCGCGGTCTATTCAGGGCTGGTCAAAAAGCTCAGACTCACTGACGATGAGATTGCTGCGGTGATCGGACATGAGATTGCACATGCACTGCGTGAACATGCCCGGGAACGGGCTTCCGAGCAGGTCACCGCGGGTTTGCTGATTCAAGGGGGGACGCTGGCAGTCGGAGGGGGGCGGGCGACTGCCGATCTTGCCGGTCTGGTTTACAAGCTGACATTCGGTCTGCCCAACAGCCGGCTCCACGAGAGCGAGGCAGATCGCATTGGCGTCGAGCTGGCAGCCCGAGCGGGCTACGATCCGCGCGCCGCGATTGGTTTATGGCGCAAGATGCAGGCCAATGGCGCCGGCGGTGCGCCTGAATGGCTCAGCACGCACCCCTCTGCCGATTCCCGGATTCGCGAGCTGGAAATCTATGCAAATCGCGTGATGCCGCTGTACGAACGGACCCGCACACGCCGCTGATGATCCGGGGCTGCATGGCATAATCGCAGGCTCCTTTAAAGCTATGCGGGCCCGTGGGGCCCGACGGGAATTGCGATGTCGCTTGCTGCGCGCACTCTGTATGACAAGCTCTGGGATGAACACCTCGTCCACAGCGAGGAAGGTGGTTCCAGCCTGATCTATATCGATCGACACCTGGTTCACGAAGTGACCAGCCCACAGGCCTTTGAGGGCCTGCGCATGGCTGGGCGCAAACCATGGCGGACCTCGTCGATTGTTGCCACTGCCGATCACAACACCCCGACCACAGGGTGGGACCGCGGGATCGATGGGATTGAGGACCTGACCTCGCGAGAGCAGGTTGTTACCCTGGATCGCAACATCGCGGCCTTCGGCGTTGAGACCTACTTTCCGTTCCTGGACAAGCGTCAGGGCATCGTGCACGTGATCGGCCCGGAGCAGGGGGCAACCCTGCCCGGGATGACTGTTGTCTGTGGCGATTCCCACACCAGTACGCATGGCGCGTTTGCCTGTCTGGCCTTCGGCATCGGGACCTCTGAGGTCGAGCATGTGATGGCCACGCAGTGCCTGGTTGCCAAGAAAATGAAGAACATGCTGGTCCAGGTCGATGGTGCACTGCCTCGTGGCGTCACGGCCAAGGACATCGTGCTGGCGGTGATCGGTCGGATCGGGACAGCCGGTGGCACCGGCTACGCGATTGAGTTCGCAGGTTCCGCCATCCGTAGTCTGACGATGGAAGGCCGCATGACGCTGTGCAACATGGCCATCGAGGCCGGTGCCCGCGCCGGCATGGTGGCCGTCGATGACACCACCATCAAGTATCTGAAGGATCGTCCGCTGGCTCCGAGCGGTGCTGACTGGGATCGCGCCGTTGCGCATTGGCGCACGCTGCGTTCCGATGACGGTGCCCGGTTCGACACGGTTGTGCCAATCGACGCATCGCAGATCGTGCCGCAGGTCACCTGGGGCACCTCGCCGGAGATGGTTGTCGGGGTTGATGGCCGGGTTCCCGATCCCGATAAGGAAAAGGATTCTGTTCGTCGCGAAGGGATGGAACGCGCCCTGCAGTACATGGGTCTGACCCCGAACACGCCGATCACCGAAATCCGGATCGACAAGGTATTCATCGGGTCTTGCACCAACTCGCGCATTGAAGACCTGCGCGCTGCGGCTGCGGTTGTGCGTGGTCGTCACAAGGCTGACAGCGTCAAGCTGGCGATGGTTGTTCCCGGTTCGGGTCTTGTCAAAGCACAGGCTGAGTCAGAGGGACTGGACAAGATCTTCCGCGATGCTGGTTTCGAATGGCGTGAGCCGGGTTGCTCGATGTGTCTGGCGATGAATGCCGACCGTCTGGAACCGGGTGAGCGCTGTGCATCCACTTCAAACCGGAACTTCGAAGGTCGGCAGGGCAATGGGGGACGCACCCATCTGGTGTCGCCAGCCATGGCGGCAGCCGCAGGGATCTCCGGGCACTTCGCCGACGTACGACGCATCTGAGCTTAACGCGGGTCAAACCATGGATAAATTTACCGTTCACAAGGGTCTGGTCGCCGCGCTTGACAGGGCGAATGTCGATACCGACGCAATCATCCCCAAGCAGTTCCTGAAGTCGGTTAAGCGGACCGGCTTCGGTCCGAACCTGTTCGACGAATGGCGTTACCTGGACCATGGCGAGCCGGGCATGGACAACTCCAAGCGACCGCTCAATCCAGACTTTGCCCTGAATCAGGCGCGTTTCAAGGGGGCTTCCATCCTGCTGGCGCGCAAGAACTTCGGCTGTGGTTCATCGCGCGAGCATGCGCCCTGGGCCCTGCAGGATTACGGCTTCCGTGCCGTCATCGCGCCGTCGTTCGCCGACATCTTTTTCAACAACTGCTTCAAGATCGGGTTCCTGCCCATCGTGCTGCCGGAGTCTGCGGTCGACCGTCTGTTCCATGAGGTTGCCGCATTTCCGGGCTTTGAGCTGATCGTTGACCTCGATGCGCAGATGGTGCGCACTGTCGATGGCTCCCAGGCCTATCCGTTCGAAGTCGATTCGTTCCGAAAGTACTGCCTGATCAACGGTCTTGATGAGATCGGCCTGACGCTGCGCCAATCCGATCGCATCCATGAATTTGAAGAGCGCCGGCTGCATGAGCAGCCTTGGCTGACCAAGACGGCAGGAGGCCGCGCATGAAGATTGCAGTGATGCCCGGTGACGGAATCGGGCCGGAAATTACCGAACAAGCTGTTCGTGTCCTGAAGGCCCTGTCCAGCGACGGGCTGAACATCGAGATGGAGTATGCCGCCGTTGGCGGTGCAGGCTTTGATGCGGCGGGTGACCCCTTGCCCGAGGCCTCGCTGCGTATTGCGGAACAAGCCGATGCCATTCTGTTCGGCGCGGTTGGTGGCCCGAAGTACGACACGCTGCCGCGTGCCCAACGACCTGAGCAGGGCCTGCTTCGTTTGCGCAAGCATTTCGATCTGTTCGCCAATCTGCGCCCGGCCATCGTCTACGAAGAGTTGGCACATGCCTCGTCGCTGAAGAACGAACTGGTCGCAGGCCTGGATCTGCTGATCCTGCGCGAACTGACCGGTGACATTTATTTCGGGCAACCCCGTGGCATCCACACGAATGCCAACGGTGAGCGTGAGGGCTTCGACACGATGCGCTACACCGAGAGCGAAATCCGCCGTATTGCGCATTCGGCCTTCCAGGCTGCGCGCAAGCGTTCGCGGCGCGTCTGCTCGGTCGACAAGGCCAATGTGCTTGAGACCACCCAGTTCTGGCGCGATGTCGTCACCGATGTGCACAAGGATTACGCCGACATCGAACTGACGCACATGTATGTCGACAACGCAGCGATGCAGTTGGTGCGCAACCCCAAGCAGTTCGACGTCATGGTGACCGGCAATATGTTCGGTGACATTCTTTCAGACGAAGCTTCGATGCTGACCGGTTCGATCGGCATGCTGCCGTCGGCCTCGCTGAACGCAAAGAACTTCGGCATGTACGAACCGATCCATGGATCGGCTCCGGATATTGCCGGCAAGGGCTTGGCCAATCCGCTGGCGACAATCCTCTCGTCGGCCATGATGCTGCGTTATTCGCTCAATCAGGAGGCGGTGGCTGATCGGATCGAAAATGCAGTTCGTTCGGTGCTGGCTCAGGGTCTTCGCACCAAGGACATCGAGGAAGCGGGCAAGAAAACGGTTGGCACGGTTGAAATGGGCGATGCAGTGATTGCGGCGCTGGCAAGGAGCTGAACATGATGAAGCTCGGGATGGTCGGCTGGCGTGGCATGGTCGGCTCGGTGCTGATGCAGCGAATGCGCGAGGAAGGCGATTTTTCTCTCGTCGAGCCGGTTTTCTTCAGCACCTCGAACGTCGGTGGGGAGGCCCCGATCGGCGCTGAGCGGCTGCAGGACGCAATGTCCATCGATGCCTTGCGCAAGATGGACGCAATCATCACCTGTCAGGGCGGCGACTACACCTCCGAAGTCTTTCCGAAACTGCGCGCGGCCGG
>JAURMJ010000177.1 GCA_030830765.1 Quisquiliibacterium sp. | reverse complement strand
GCGGTACTTCAGCGCGAGGATCCGCGGGATGCCTTCGTTTCATCGAAGTTTGCATCGCTTGACCAGATGCCTTCCGGTTCAGTTTTGGGCACATCAAGTTTGCGACGCGGTGCGCAGATCAAGCGTCGATATCCCGGGCTGCATATTCAGCCGCTGCGGGGCAATCTTGATACTCGCCTTGGCAAGCTGGATCGAGGTGAATACGATGCGATCGTCCTTGCTGCGGCCGGACTGAAGCGGCTTGGGTTGGCCCAGCGTATCCGGGCAATGCTGCCTGTGTCGGTCAGTCTGCCGGCCGCCGGTCAGGGGGCGCTGGGTATCGAAACCTTGGCTGGGCGGCCGGATCTGGCTGCATGGCTGCAACCGCTGGTCGATTGGCCAACCTGGAGTCAGGTTGGTGCGGAGCGCGTGGTGTCCCGGCGGCTGGGCGGCAGTTGCCGCGTGCCGCTTGCCGCTTATTGCGAACCTCAGGTTGGCGGTGGGCTGTGGTTGCGTGCCAGCATCTCGAGTCTGGATGGGGTCCAGTTGATCGAAGCGCAGGCGAGCTGTGATCTGTCTTCGCTGGAACAGGCCGAAGCGCTTGGAGAGCAGGTCGCCGCCAGCCTGATTTCGCAGGGCGCGAAGGCATTCGTGCCGGACGCGTGACCCGCGTCGTCCTGTCGCAACCACGCCCGCGGGTTGATCGACTCGCGCAGCGCTTGCAGGCGGATGGACATCAATGCGCCTGCTTGAGTGTGCGGCGCTTGCAAAGTCTGGTGGTCGAGCAGCCCGAGGTTTCGGCAACTTTTGAACGACTGGCCGATTGGGATTGGGTTGTGTTTGTCAGTCCAGGTGCGATCGAAATCGCCTTCCAGAGTATCGGCAATCGCTGGCCGCAGCATACTGGGATAGCTCTGGTCGGACCGGGAAGCCTGGCCGAACTGCGAGGGCAAGGGATCGACCCGTCGGCGCAACCGCTGCTGATGCCGGAACAGGCTCCATATGATGCCGATGCGCTCATTGCATTGCCGCCCTTCGATGCACCCAAAGGCTTGAAGGTACTGGTACTTGCTGGTGACCTGGGCCGACAAGACTGGATTGAGACTCTGGCCGGGCGAGGCGCCCTTGTCAGACGTCTGGTTCTGTATCGTAGTTTGGCCTGCGAACCGGCTGCTGGGCAGCTTGCGCAGGTCAGGCAATGGGCCAAAGCGAAGGATCCGGTCGTGTTCAGCTTCACGACCCGCGACGCAGTCGATTCAATCGATGAACTGCTCGATGGTCACGGCATTTCCGCCTGGGCGAGGGCCCAGCAGGCCTTCGCGCCCCATGCGCGAATTGTGCTTCATCTTCGTGAACTGGGTTGGAGACGGGCCTGTCTGCTCGAACCAGGAGACCAGGCACTGCTGGCCGCGATAGAATCAGACGGAAATCCAGGCAAGGTCCTCAATGACTGACAAGAAAGAAGCTGCAGAGAGCGGGGCACCTGAAAATCAGGAAAGTCCGCAGGCTGCCACTCGATTGACCCAGCCCTCGGCATCGGAGCCAAGGCGAGTTCGCTCATCGCCAGCGGCCTCCCTGCTCGCCGCACTGGCTTTGATTGTCTCGGTTGCGCTGGGGTTCGCCACGGCCTACCTTTGGCGTCAGGGCGATACGGTTTCCCGGGAGGTCGCGTTGCGCCTGCGCAA
This sequence comes from Quisquiliibacterium sp., assembly GCA_030830765.1. Lineage (GTDB taxonomy): Bacteria > Pseudomonadota > Gammaproteobacteria > Burkholderiales > Burkholderiaceae_E > Quisquiliibacterium. The sequence goes on along the minus strand of JAURMJ010000177.1, from coordinate 996 downwards.
GAATGACGACCAGCTTGCCGCGCTTGAGGTCCGGTTGCGCCAGTCCCAGGAGACCGTGCGCGCATTACAGGGTCGCTCGGCTGTGCTCGAGGAAAAACTCGGTGATGCAATCGGTCAGCAGTCTCAGCTTGAGCAGATGTATCGGGCCATCGTTCAGGACTCGCTGTCCTCGGCGTTGGCTGAAGTGGAGAATTCTGTCGCGTTCGCAGCGCAGCAACTCGCGGTCAGTGGCAACGTGTCCGGAGCAGTCATCGCCATGCAGGACGCGGATGCGCGCCTGAAACGGATCGACCAGCCCGAGACGCTGGGACTTCGCCGCCTGATTACTGCCGATATCGAGCGGCTCAAGGCGGTTCCGCTTGTCGATGTGGTTGGTCTGGCCTTGCGCCTGGACACGGTCTCGTCAGGTTTGGCGCAACTGCCACTGAAGGCGGCACTCGGTGCCTCCACGGACGTGGGCGCGACTGCCGAAGCCGGGAAGTCTGCTGATGGCGGATTTTCGTTTTCGCGGATTGCGGATGCCAGTCGCCAAGGCTGGCAGTCGCTGCTGGCCGAGCTGTCGCAGCTGTTTCGAGTCAACCGGATTGATCAGCCCGAGACCTTGTTGCTGGCGCCCCGCGAGCAGTATTTTGTGCGCGAGAATTTACGCCTGCGGCTTTTGTCGGCTCGTATCTCGCTGCTCTCTCACAACGAGAAGGTCTTTCATGCCGACCTGGACCAAGTCGTGAGCATGATGCGCAAGTACTACGATCTGAACGCGCGCAGTGTCGCCGGCACGATTTCTGCTCTGGAGCAGATTCGAGGCAATTCAATTGCAACCGAACTGCCCTCGCTGGGTGACACGCTCGCGGCAGTGCGCGCAACGCGTCTTGCGCGTGATGCGCGCCGGTAGGGGTTGAGATGCGCTGGCTGATTGGACTGATCCTGACCATCTCGCTAGGCGTTGGCCTGGCGATTCTGATGCGGTTCAACCATGGCAATGTGGCCATTCTGTGG
>JAURMJ010000176.1 GCA_030830765.1 Quisquiliibacterium sp. | reverse complement strand
TGGATCGCTGAGCTCAAGGTGCCTGGCGACACGCCGCCCAAGCATGACTGGAACAAGCAGGTCTCGCTGGATGTGTTTGCCGCACCGTTTGCCGACTGGACCTGGGACTGGCTGAACGTGCCCGAGCTGTTCCGTGGCGGCAAGCAGTATTTCGAGTTCCCGATGGTCGATCGCGATCCGCTGCCGCGCTGGTCGCATGGCCGGGTCACGCTGCTGGGCGATGCCGCGCATCCGATGTATCCGATCGGCTCAAATGGCGCCACACAGGCCATCCTGGATGCTCGTGTGCTGGCCGATGAACTGGCCGGAACGGATGCGGCTGGCGTGCAGTCGGCGTTTGAACGCTATGAGGCTGACCGCCTTCCCAAGAGTGCGCGCATCGTGATGGCGAACCGGGCGCAGGGCCCAGATCACGTGCTGGAAGTGTTCGAGCAACGGTCACCGCAGGGTTTCAAGCATGTGCATGATGTCGCCTCGCAGGCTGAGCTCGAAGAGATCGCGTCCGGCTACAAGAAGATCGTCGGTCTGGACATCGAGACCGTGAACGCCAAAGTGTTGGCGGCCGGCGGACCAGAGATTTTCTGAATCTGGCTCCAACCGCTTATCCCGACTTGAATCAGGCATCTGGCCTGGAAAGAATTTCGACATGAAGATTGCCGTACTCGACGACTATCAGGATTGCGTACGCACCCTCGCCTGCTTTGAGCGTCTGGACGGACACGAGGTGGTTGTGATGAACGAAACCATCACCGATCCGGGCCGCCTTGCCGATCGCCTTGAAGGGATCGAGGCGCTGGTATTAATCCGTGAGCGCACCCGAGTGACCCGCGAATTGATCGCGCTGCTGCCGCAGCTCAAAGCGATCAGTCAGACCGGCCGGGCCGGTCCGCACATCGACATGGCAGCCTGCAACGAGCGCGGGATTGCAGTACTTGCAGGCAGTGGCTCGCCTTATGCGCCGGCCGAGCTGACCTTCGCGCTGATTCTGGACGCCATGCGCGGGCTGACCGCCGAGAATGCGGCATTACGCTCCGGGCGCTGGCAGACGCTGCTTGGTCGTACGATCCGCGGCAAGACGCTGGGCGTACTTGGCTACGGCAACATCGGCAAGCTGGTTGCCCAGTACGCGCGCGTGATGGGCATGAACATCGTAGCCTTCGGGCGAGAGGGGTCGATTGCGCGGGCAACAGCCGATGGCATCGAAACAGTCGGCAGCCAGCGTGAGCTGTTCAGCGTCAGCGACGTCGTCACTGTCCATCTTCGACTGGTGCCTGAGACCCGCAGTCTGATCGGCTCCGATGATTTTGCGGCAATGCGCCCTGATGCCTTGTTCGTGAATACAAGCCGCGCCGAGCTGGTGGCTCCGGGCGCGCTGCTCGCTGGTCTTCAGGCAATGCATCCGGCCCAGGCCGCAATCGATGTATTCGAATCGGAGCCGACGATCAGCGATCCGCTGATCTCGCATCCGCGTGTCCTGGCAATGCCGCACGTCGGCTACGTCGAGCGTGACAGCTACGAGTTGTATCTGGGAACAGCCTTCGACAATCTGCTTGCCTTTGCAAGCGGCGCGGCCACCGGAGTCGTTAATCCGGAAGTGCTTGGGCGCTGAATGATCACGTCTTGATCGGGGCTGATTCCCGGTGCTGGATCACTCGGTCATGAACTGCGCAGACATTGGCAAGAGCGGGACAAGATGCCTCTGAGTGCGCTGTTGCTGGTGCTGATCGCGGCGCTGATTCACGCGACCTGGAACCTGATCCTGAAGAAGGCCGGTGCCGAGCCAGTGACCTTCTCCTGGCTCGCTGCGACCGGCGGTGCAGTCGCAATCGCACCATTCGCGCTGACGCTTTACTTCGATGAAATGATCGCGCTCGGAGCGGCACAGTGGGTTGCAGTGATTGCCAGCGGCCTGTTGCATGTCTTTTATTTCATTGTGCTGCAGACGGGTTATCGCAAGGGCGATCTGTCGGTTGTGTACCCGGTTGCCCGCGGAGTCGGACCGCTGCTGTCCGCGCTGGCCGCAATTCTGTTCCTGGGAGAAAGCGCGAGCCCGCCAGCGATCCTCGGTCTTGCGCTGGTCGTTGCCGGGACGTTCACGATCGCCGGCGGCTTCGCGATGCTTCGCGGCAACTGGTCTGACCGGACCCGGGCCGGTTTGCTTTGGGGGGCTGCCACCGGATTGCTGATTGCCGGCTATACGGTGAATGATGGACGTGCTGTGCGTCTGCTGGGGGTCGCCCCGCTGTTGTTCTACTGGCTTTCGGACTCCGCCCGATCGCTGATGCTGCTGCCGGCGGTGATGCGGCGGCGAGCACAACTGCGTGTGACGCTGAAATCGGCCTGGCGGCCGGCATTGGCGGTGGCCCTGCTCAGTCCGGTCGGGTACATCCTGGTGCTGCAGGCGATGACGATTGCCCCGGTCAGCCTCGTGGCTCCGGCCCGCGAGGTTTCGATGCTGATTGCAGCTTTCCTGGGTGCCAAGCTGCTTAGCGAAGGCGAGCTGCTGCGCCGTCTTGCCGGCGCAGCCTTGATTGCTCTCGGTGTTGCCTGTCTGTCGATGGCTGGTTGATTACATCCGATCCAACGTTTTTGTGATCTTTGCAACGAGCTGGCTGTGCAGCGGGGCGCTGCTCCCGATCTGCTTGGAGGTTCCAGCAACAGGCCTCAATCTTCGTGCGCAGACGGGTCAAACTGCTTGTCTCGTGTGATCCCCAGGGCCATCGCATAAAGCTCGCGGTGCGGCAGTCCGGTCAGCTCCTGAGCAAGCCGCACCGCCCGACTCGTACTCAGCTCTGCCAGCAGTTTCTCGAGCAGTTTTTGTGCATCGGCGCTCTGCTGCTTTTGATCGTCAGGGGATTCTGCAGGGGCGGCGTCGATCGCGATGACGAATTCTCCGCGACTGCGCTCCGGTCGTTCAAGCAACCAGGCGAGCCCGTCTGTGGACGGACCGCGCCAGAGCTCCTCAAACGTCTTGGTCAGTTCGCGCCCGATCGCGATCAGGCGGCCATCGGAAAAGCGTTGTGCGATTGCTGCCAGGGTGTCCCCAATCCGGTGCGGAGCCTCGTAGATGACCAGCGTCGCACCGGCACGGTCCGCGGCCTCCGAGACGATGGCAAGTCGTTGTTCCCTGGCTTTGGCCCGTGCCGGTAGAAAGCCTTCGAACAGAAACGGGCCGTCGCTCAGCCCTGCGCCCGAAAGCAGCGTCGCAACGGCACTTGGCCCGGGAATGGGCACGACCTGAAATCCGGCCCGATGAGCCGCCGCGACAATTGCGTTGCCCGGGTCGCTGATCGCAGGGGTGCCCGCGTCGCTGACCAGCGCGACTGAGCGTCCTGCGCCCAGATGCTCGAGCACCGTCTGCGCCGCCCGCTGCTGGTTGTGCTCATGGGCACTGATCATGCGTGCGCGTGCGCCGATGTGCCGCAGCAGAACCTGTGTGACGCGTGTGTCTTCGGCCGCAACCACATCAACTGCGCACAGCGTGTTTCTGGCCCTTTCGCTTAGATCGGAGAGATTACCGATCGG
>JAURMJ010000175.1 GCA_030830765.1 Quisquiliibacterium sp. | reverse complement strand
TGGAAGGCCTGACCGGCGGGAAGACCGTCATGGTCTATGGTCAGACCGAGGTGACACGGGATCTCTACGAAGCCCGCGATGCCATGGGAGGCACGGTGATCGACGAAGCGGCCAATGTGATGCCGCACGATCTGGAATCCGATGCGCCCTATCTGACATTCGAAAAGGACGGCGCGCGCGAACGCCTGGATTGCGATTTCATCGCAGCCTGCGACGGATTTCATGGTGTGGGCCGTCGATCCATGCCGGACAGTGTTCTGAAGACCTATGAGCGAGTGTATCCGTTCGGCTGGCTTGGGGTTCTCTCGCGAACCAGACCGGTTGATGACGAGCTGATCTACGCCAATCATGCGCGCGGCTTTGCGCTGTGTTCCATGCGGTCTTCAAGCCTCAGTCGTTACTACGTGCAGTGCGCGGTCGATGAGGACATTGCGGAATGGCCCGATGACAGGTTCTGGGACGAGTTGACATCACGTCTGCCCGAAGATGTGGCGGCGCGACTGGAGACAGGCCCCTCGATCGAGAAGTCCATCGCCCCGCTGCGCAGCTTTGTCGCCGAGCCGATGCGGCATGGCCGGATGTTCCTGGCCGGTGACGCAGCCCATATCGTGCCGCCGACCGGGGCCAAGGGTCTCAATCTCGCAGCGTCGGATGTTTACTATCTCTCCCGGGCACTGATCGCGCAGTATGCCGATGGCGATGAGAGTGGATTGCTGGATTATTCCCGAACAGCTCTCGCGCGGGTCTTGAAAGCGGAGCGGTTTTCATGGTCGATGACCATGATGATGCACAATTTCCCCGATCAGGGGGCGTTCGGGGCAAAGATGCAGCAGGCCGAACTCGACTACCTGACATCCTCCAGAGCCGCCATGACGGCGTTGGCTGAGAACTATGTCGGGTTGCCGTATTAGGGTGATGCCGGATGCGACAAGGAGTGAAATGATGAAATCCAACCGGGACTGGGACAGCCAGCCGCCTTTCATTCATACCGACTACAAGTCGACAACCCTGCGCGGCCCGACGAAGCCGATGATACCGATTGCACAGAGCCTATCGGAACTGACAGGGCCCGTTTACGGGCACGACGCGGTCGGGGAGTTGGATGCCGATCTGACCCGCAACGCACGGGTAAATGGTGAGCCTCTGGGGGAACGGATCATCGTCGCGGGCCGTGTGGTGGACGAAGACGACCGCCCGATTGCCAATACGCTGATCGAGGTCTGGCAGTGCAATTCCGCCGGGCGGTACGTCCATGAAGCCGATCAGCATGACGCGCCGCTCGATCCCAATTTCCTTGGTGCGGGACGTTGTGTCACCGATGAAGACGGGCGTTACGAGTTCCGCACGATCAAGCCCGGAGCTTATCCATGGCGCAACCATCCCAACGCCTGGCGGCCCAACCATATTCACCTCTCGCTTTTCGGCGCGAGCTTTGTTTCCCGTCTGGTGACCCAGATGTATTTCCCCGGTGATCCGTTGTTTGAATTCGACCCGATCTTCAACGGGGTTCCCGAAGGGGCCCGTGAGCGAATGGTGTCGCGTTTCGACCTTGGTCTCACCGAACCTGAATTCGCGCTGGGCTACAATTTCGATATCGTGCTGCGGGGCCCCAATGCCACGCCGATGGAGGATTGAACCTTGAAGCGTGGACAGACCCCCTCACAGACTGTCGGGCCTTTCTTTGCCTATGGCCTGGTGCCCGAGCAGTACAATTATCCGTTCCGGAGCCTGGTGGATGGCCAGATGGCCGACGATACGACCGGAGGCCAACGCATCCGCATACTGGGGCATGTCCATGACGGTGCTGGCGACCTGATCCCTGACGCCATCATCGAAATCTGGCAGGCCAATGCCCATGGTCGCTATAACCATCCCGCCGATGATCGACAGGACAATCTGCTCGATCCGGAATTCAAAGGGTTCGGGCGGATGGGCACCGGCACCACACCGGACAACCGGTTCGTGTTCGATACCATCAAGCCCGGCAGTGTGGACGGCAAGCAGGCCCCGCATCTCAACGTGATCGTCCTGATGCGCGGTCTATTGCTCCATGCCTATACGCGCGCCTATTTCTCCGATGAGGAAGACGCGAATGCGGCGGACCCCGTCCTTGCTTCGGTTCCCGAGGATCGGCGCGAGACGCTGATTGCACGCCGCGACGTCGATCTGCCCGGCCGCGTCTATCGCTTCGATATCCATATGCAGGGCGATCGCGAGACGGTGTTCTTCGATGTATGAAGACCAGGTCTCCAGCAGCGCGGGCGCACGATGATCGCTGATCCCTTTGGTGCCCCCTCACACGGGGATTTGTTCGCCACGTCGGCCATGCGGGCGCTGTTGTCGGATGACCGGCGCTGCGCCGAGATGGTGAGGGTCGAAGTGGCTCTGGCGAAAGCACAGGCGGCCTGCCGGGTCATTCCCAATGATGCGGCACGGGAAATTGCACGTGCATTTGAGGGATTTGCCGTCGATGCTGCAGCCCTTGGTGCGGGAACGGAAGCCGCTGGCGTACCGGTTCCGGCTCTGGTCGCCCAGTTGCGCGCAGCTGTCGGCGGGGAGGCGGCCCGCTGGATTCACTGGGGGGCGACGTCTCAGGACATCATCGACACCGCCCATATGCTCGTGCTGCACGATGTCATTGCGACAACCGAAGCCGCACTGGAGCGTGTGATCGCCGGATTTGGGGCTCTGGCGCGTGAGCACGCAGGCACCGTGATGCTGGCTCGCACGCGCATGCAGCAGGCTGCGCCGACCGGTTTTGGCCTGAAAGTTGTGGGCTGGCGTGAACCGCTGTTGCGCAATCGCGAACGACTGGCCGAACTCAAACCCCGATTGCTGGTTGCCCAGCTTGGTGGGGCTGCCGGAACTCTGGCGCCGCTCGGCGATCAGGGGGGGGCGGTCCGTAAAGCTTTCGCTGCTGAACTTGGTCTGGGTCTGAACGCGGCACCCTGGCACAACCAGCGTGATAGTCTGGTTGAATTCGCGGACTGGGTTGCGTTGTTGACCGGCACGCTCGGGAAGATTGGCCTCGATGTCGGCTTGCTCGCGCAGAGTGAAGTCGGCGAAGTTCGTGAAACCGGCGAGGCGGGGCGTGGTGGCTCATCGACGCTGCCGCAAAAGTCCAATCCCGTCAGCAGTGAAATCCTTGTCACCCTGGCGCGCTACAATGCCAACGCTGTGGGGGCGATGCATCAGGCGATGCTGCATGAGGGCGAACGGAGTGGTTCGGCCTGGTCGCTTGAGTGGCTGACCTTGCCGAACATGATTCTCGCACTCTCCGGCGCGCTGGCACATGCCGAACGCCTCGCGACAGGCTTGCAGGTCGATGACACGCGCATGCAGGCCAACATTACAGCGACCAATGGGTTGTGTCTGGCCGAAGCGGTGTCCTTTGCTCTCTCGCGGCACATGCCCCGATCCGAAGCCCAGGCCCTGGTAACGGCCAGTTGTGAGCAAGTGATGGAAACCGGCCAACATCTCGTCGATCTCGTATCGCAGGCAACAGAGGCACCGATTGATTGGGACGCTGTGCGGCGTCCAGAAAACTGGCTGGGGTCCGCTGCCGAATTTGTCGCTACCGCGCTGGGCGAGAACGGTTCGCGCTAGCGCCGGGACGTGTCGGATTCTGACCCTGTAAAAGCGCCCAGGGAGACCCCCGCAACAAGTGCAAGTATCGCGCCTGAACTCGCCTTGCCGCGAAAGATCATTTCAGCTGTCGCGATCGCGTCGGCGACCTCGTCGTTGCCTTGAACATTGTGCGGCCCGGCTGTTGCGACCGGTGTGTTTGCAGACGGTCGCGACACGTTTGATTTGAGGGCAAACAAGGCTGTTGCAAGGGCGGTTGAGAGAAGCACAAGCCCGATGATCGCGGCCGCGAGGACCGAATCGTTGTTGCGCGACAGCCATGCGAAGGCTGTCCATGACAGCCATGCTATCCCCATGGCGGCTGCAAAGGTTGCACACAGCAGCGCTGTGGCACGGATGGCCAGGCTGCGGAGTGATATCCGCGCAGACTCCGCCACCTGATGCGCGATCGGATTTATGGCGTACCGCCACAACTGCTCGAACATCGGTCGGGCTAGCGGTTGAGCAGCTTGCCGATGAGCAGGCCGGCACCAAATGCGACAGCCATGCTGGTTACAGGGCGCTCTTCCACTTTCTGGCCAACGAATTCTGCACCAGCTCGGGCCTTGTCGC
>JAURMJ010000174.1 GCA_030830765.1 Quisquiliibacterium sp. | reverse complement strand
TGGACAGAGACCTGGGACCGTGGTGCAGCCGTCGGAGAGGTGATCATTGAAGGCTGCAATGCAAAGCGGTAGTCTCTCGCGGATGGATCGCCTGTTCGTCTTCTTTGCTGCAATAGCCGGGTTGACCGCTGTCGCTGCTGGCGCCTTCGGCGCTCATGTCCTTAAGGGCAGGCTTTCTTCGGAACTGCTCGCGGTATTTCAAACCGCGGTGCTCTACCAGATGTTCCACGCGTTAGCGCTGCTGGCCTGTGCCGGGGTCGTCACGCGCTGGCCGGGCAGGGCAGCGACCGCAGCCGGTTGGCTGTTCATGGTCGGCATGGTCGTCTTCAGTGGCAGCCTGTACCTGATCGTGCTGGGTGCGCCGCGCTGGTTCGGAGCGATCACGCCGCTTGGTGGAACAGCATTGATGCTGGGCTGGATCTGCGTGGCATGGGCCGCGCTCAAGGGCGGCCGATAGCATCGGCAGTGTCAGTGCAGGGTTCTGTCCTTGTGCGCGCCGGGCGGCTTGCGTCCCTTGAAGACGCTTTGCATGGCCCGTGTGGTGCCCACGATGACCATGTCCTGGCCGATCGAATGCGTCCCGTCCTCGATGATGTCCAGACTGACCGTGGCGCCGACTGCACTCAGGCCGCGATGTGCCTGCCGCGCGTAAACGACGGGAACCAGGGTGTCCAGTTCACCGTGAATCAGATGGATCACGGCACTGATCTGTTCCTGCGGACGCACAGGGCTTGCCAGCCTGCCGGCATAGGCAACAACGATCGAGGCCAACTGCGGTTGACTGCGGGCCAGTTCAAGCGCGACGGTCGCTCCTTGCGAGAATCCGACCACGATCGTCTGTGTCGCGTCGATGCCGGCATTTGTCTGCAGCAATTCAATGCGCGATGCGAGCGTATCCAGCGCGACCTGGAGTTGGGCTGTCCTTGCATCGACATCGCCGCGCTGATCGAACCAGTCAAAACCCTCCTCGGTCGGGCTCGGTTCGAGGCCCTGCAGCAGCACGGCCGTGGCCCCCGGAAACTTCAGCTGCCAGGCGATTGCGACCGGAGCAAATACTTCCGGACTCGATCCCGCGCCATGCAGGAATACGATCAGGCGCTTGGGAGCCTGATCGGACATCGGGGGCAGTTCGAGCCAGAGCTGTTCAGTTTGTGGCACGGTTATCCAGAGAGTTCATTTACTGCATCGGCGCCGCGGCCGGATCAAGACAGTACCCGCCGGTGAACGGCGCGTGGCTGTGTTCAGAACAGGTGGCGTCCGACCCACCAGGCCAGCGCCGACATCAGCGCAGAGGCTGGAATGGTGAGGATCCAGGCCCAGACGATGGAGCCTGCAATTCCCCAGCGTACTGTTGACCCACGCTGTGAACTGCCGACTCCGACGATCGATCCAGTGATCGTGTGCGTGGTTGAGACGGGGATTCCGAATCCGGAGGCCAGGAACAGCGTCATCGCGCCACCGGTTTCTGCGCAGAAACCACCAACCGGTTTGAGTTTGGTGATTTTCTGACCCATCGTCTTGACGATGCGCCAGCCGCCAAACAGCGTGCCCAGCGCGAGCGCGCCATAGCAGGAGACGATGACCCAGGTGGGGGGCATGGCGTCCTGCGTGGAGGTCATGCCTGCTGCGATCAGCATCAGCCAGATGATGCCCATGGTCTTTTGCGCATCATTGCCACCGTGTCCAAGGCTGTACAAGGCCGAGGAGACTAGCTGCAGGCGTCTGAACCAGCCGTCCATGCGGCGCGGCGTGGATTTGAAGAACAGATTCGAGACCGCCACCATCAGCAATGCACCGAACAGGAATCCGAGCGCCGGAGAGAGCACGATGAAAACAGCCGTCTTCAGGATGCCCGAAAAGATCAGCGAGCCGGCACCCACCTTGGCGATGGTTGCGCCGATCAGTCCACCAATCAACGCATGCGACGAGCTTGAGGGGATGCCGTAAAACCAGGTGATTAAGTTCCAGGCGATCGCACCGACCAGTGCACCGAAGATCACGTAATGATCGATGACGGACGGATCGACAATGCCTTTGCCGACTGTTGCCGCGACTTTCAACTGGAAGACAAAGATTGCGATGAAGTTGAAGAAGGCAGCCCACACGACGGCCTGGTAGGGTTTCAGAACGCCAGTGGAGACCACGGTCGCGATCGAGTTCGCGGAATCGTGAAAGCCGTTCATGAAGTCGAACAGCAGTGCAAGTGCGACCAGGAACGCAAGCGTCGAGAAAGCGATCTGAGTAGTCGTCATCGGGAATCGTTCCGCGTCGCGCCGCTGGGCTCAGGCATTTTCCAGGACGACGCCTTCGATCAGATTGGCAACGTCCTCGCACTTGTCAGAAACCGATTCGAGCAGTTCATAGATCGCTTTGAGTTTGATGACCTGACGAACATCAGCCTCGTCGCGGAACAGGCGTGACATGGCTGAGCGCATCACGCGGTCCGAATCCGATTCAAGTTGGTCGATCTCATTGCAGATCTTCAGGATGGCTTCGGCGTTACCCATGTCGTTGAGCATCCCGATCGCTGATCTGACCCGGTCGCAGCACATCTGATTGAGTTCGGCCAGTTGGTGAGCCTCCGGCGTGATGCGTTGCAGATCGTAGAGCATGGCTGATTCAGCAACGTCCTGAGTCAGATCCAGAATATCATCCATGCGTGTGATGAGGCCGTGGATGCTTTCGCGATCAAACGGAGTCACGAAGGTCTTGTGCAGCAGCAGCACGGTTTCGTGAGTAATCTTGTCCGCCGAACGTTCGGCGCGGTCGATGGCTTCGATGCTGGCTTGGCGCAACTTGGCATCCGAATAATTCTCCATCAGCCTGGCCAAATCACGTCCGCC
>JAURMJ010000173.1 GCA_030830765.1 Quisquiliibacterium sp. | reverse complement strand
GTCGTCGCGTTAACCCGCAGGGCAGATGAAAAAGCCCCGCTGTTCGCGGAGAACTGGCATTCGGACTGGAGTTTCCTGCCTGTGCCTCCGGCCGGGACAGCCCTCTTTGGTTGTGTGATTCCCCCGGTCGGCGGAGATACCCTGTTTGCGGACCAGTATGCTGCTTGGGAGGCCTTGCCTGTGGCGCTGAAGTCTCAAGTGGAGGGGCGCATGGCCATCCACTCGGCGCGGCGGGGCTATGCGCCTGACGGTGCCTACGGTGAAAAGGATCGCGCAGCCGGGCGCTCCATGTCCATCGTGTACAGCGAGACCGCACGACGAACCCGCAGCCATCCAATCGGACGGGTCCATCCTGAAACCGGTCGTACAGCCCTGTTTGTCAGCGCCGCGTATGTCATCGGTATCGAGGGCATGCCGGAGGACGAGTCTGCCGACCTGCTCAAGCAGCTTTACGCGCACATGGGTCAGGAGCAGTTTGTCTATCGTCACCGCTGGAGTGAAGGCACTTTGCTGCTCTGGGACAACCGATGTCTGGTGCATCGGGCCACAGGGGGCTACGAAGGCCATCGCCGGTTGCTCAGACGGATCACGATTGGTGAGCGGTCTGTCGCTCACTGATTCTTCAAAGCCGATCATGTTGATGAACTGGCGACAATTGATTCTGCTTGCCGGGTTGCTGTCTTGTAGCGGTGCTCAGGCAGGTTATTTCAATGGCCACAGACTTTTGAACGGTCTACGGGCTGCAGAATATTCCGAAAGGAACCGAATCCCCGACCCAAGAGCAATCAATACCGCATTGAACGGCGCGGTTGCCGTTGGCTACGTAATGGGCATTGCCGACGCAGCTGAGGGGAAAACGGTTTGCAGACCTTCACAGGCGGATGTGAGAGACGTAAAGAATACGGTCATCGGTCACCTGAATGCGAATTCGCATCGCCTCAGACAGAGCGGGGAATATCTTGCTCTGGAAGCCCTGGAAAATCGCTGGCCATGCAAACCAAAACGCTTCTGGGAGCGATGATTCCGCAAAAAGGGCATCCAGGGTTTTCGCTTCGCCGGTAACCGCCGTTGGGTATTGCTGATGCCGACAAAACGGATCTGCACCCAGGGTTCTGATAACCAGTATTCATTTGATTGGGATCAAAACACGATGACCACCTTTGTCCTTGTTCACGGTGCCTATCAGGGCGGCTGGATCTGGCACCGCGTCGCGCAACGCCTGCAACAGGCCGGGCACGTCGTGCATGCTCCAACGCTGGATGGTTGTGCAGAACGAAAGGCGTCGCTGCGTGCCGGTATCACGACCGAAACCCACGGCGATGAAATCGCCCAGTTTCTGCACTACCACGACCTGAAGAATGTGGTCCTGGTGGGCACCTCAAGCGGTGGGATGGTCATGGCTGCTGCAGCGGAGCGGGCGCCCGAGCGAATCGCCCGACTGGTTTTTGCCGATGCACTGGCCCTGCTTGATGGCGAAAAAATCCGCGACATCGTGACGCGGCCCGCAGCAATCAACACCGATCTGGGGCTGGGGCCATCGCGAGAAGATGCTGAGCAGCGTCTGTTAGTCGACTTGGATGAATCGACCCGTCGATGGACATCGGAGCGCTTCACGCTGCACCCGACAGCGGTCTTTCATCAGCCGGTCAGTCTGCCGCGTTTCTGGGATATGCCCTGGAATGCATCGGTTCTCTATTGCAGCCAGGCAGCCAATCCGGGGGAGGCGCATATTCGCCGGACCTGCGAAAAACTCAACGGGCGCTGGCATGTGCTGGACACAGGGCACTACCCGATGCTGTCGATGCCAGACGAACTGACCGGAATCATTCTTGAGGGGTGAATCATCCGATCTGCGCATGGCCTTCATTGAGCGCTCAGAGAACCGAAAATCACTGGGCGCGGTGATTCGATCCCGGTTTACCAGGTTTAAGAAGCGTAAAGATCCATGAAGAAGTGTTAAAGACTGATTTACAAGAGTGACCGGTCGGCGCACATTGCGCGGATGAATTTTCCGAGCGGAACAATTCCCCTGGCCAGAGGCTCCTACATCGAAATCGATTCGGATGGGGGCCTGGTGTGGGTCAATCCAAGCGGTGTCAGTTCCAGCATTCCTGCGGGACCTTTGGCGCAGGATGTGCTCTCTCAGTTGCAGCAGGCCGGGGTCATCCCGGCGTCAGCCTGCGCGCTCTCTGATCCCCCCGAAAATACCTGATTCGATCCTGCCCTTGAAGCAGCGCTTGATCGCATTGCGATTTCGCACCGACGTTGCCGCCACCCAGGTGTACCCTGTTGATATCGACTCATTGATCGTGTGGATTTTTCCTGATCCATGCGAAGGAGGTCCGGGTGAGGCTGTTGTGGATCATTCTGGCATGTGCCCTTGTTGGTCTGCAGGGGCCGGCGGTCGGTGCGTCATCGGCACCGCCGGTTCATGTTGTCGAACTTGAAGGTGCGATCGGGCCGGCCAGCGCGGATTTTGTTGTGCGCGGTCTTGAGCGGGCTGCACAGGAAGGTGCACAACTGGTGGTGATCCGGCTCGATACGCCTGGCGGGCTTGACAGCGCGATGCGCAACATCATCAAGAAGATACTGGCATCGCCGGTACCCGTTGCAACCTGGGTGGCGCCGAGCGGCGCGCGTGCTGCCAGTGCCGGCACCTTCATCCTGTATGCGAGCCATTTCGCGGCAATGGCCCCGGGCACGAATCTTGGAGCCGCTTCGCCGGTCTCAATTGGAGGCCCGTCCGGGATGCCTGGGCAACACCCGGCTGGAC
>JAURMJ010000172.1 GCA_030830765.1 Quisquiliibacterium sp. | reverse complement strand
GTCGGCAGCCCCGGAAAAAGCCCCAGCTCCGGATTCCCTCGGGCGCTGCCTGCCATCGGTTCCTCACTGGCACCGCGCACCCAGTACTGATAGCGACCGGTCATCAAGGCAAAGCGAGTCGGGGAACAGACGGGTGCATTCGAGTACCCGTTGACATAACGAACACCGTTGGCCGCAAGCTGGTCAAGATTCGGCGAGCAGTTTGAACGCCCGCCGTAACAGCCCAAGTCGGCATAACCGAGATCATCGGCAACAATGAAGATGAAGTTGGTCATCACAGGCTCGCTCAAAAGAAAAAGCCACTGCAACGCCCGTCGCAGTGGCTTTGGGAGCTTCCAGAATCAGGCCCCCAGCTTTTCCAGGCTTGCATTGAAGGTGGCGCTCGGTCGCATCACTGCAGTGACCTTCGCCGCATCCGGCATGTAATAGCCGCCGATATCAACCGCCTTGCCCTGCACTGCAAGCAGTTCGGCAATGATCTTCTGCTCCTGGTCTGAAAGCGCCTTGGCAAGCGGCGCAAAGCGTGCCTGCAGCGCCTTGTCGTCAGTTTGTGCGGCAAGTTCCTGCGCCCAGTACATCGCCAGATAGAACTGACTGCCACGGTTGTCCAACTCGCCGGTCTTGGGCGAAGGACTCTTACGGTTGTCGAGCAGACGTCCGGTTGCGGCATCCAGTGTGCGCGCGAGAATCTTGGCTTTCTCGTTACCGCTCTTGATGCCAAGCTCTTCAATCGAGACAGCCAGCGCCAGGAACTCGCCCAATGAGTCCCAACGCAGGTGGTTTTCCTCGACCAACTGCTGCACATGCTTTGGGGCTGAACCGCCAGCACCGGTTTCATACAGACCTCCACCGGCAAGCAGCGGCACGATGGAAAGCATTTTGGCCGATGTTCCCAGCTCCATGATCGGGAACAGGTCAGTCAGGTAGTCGCGCAGGATATTGCCGGTCACCGAAATCGTATCCAGACCGCGGATCACCCGCTCCAGCGTGTAACGCATGGCGCGAACCTGCGACATGATATGAATGTTCAGGCCATTGGTGTCATGGTCCTTCAGGTAAGTCTGGACCTTCTTGATCAACTCATTCTCATGCGGCCGATAAGGGTCCAGCCAGAAAACCGCCTCCATGCCTGAATTGCGAGCCCGTGTCACGGCCAGCTTGACCCAGTCGCGGACTGCAGCGTCCTTGGTCTGGCACATGCGCCAGATGTCACCGGTCTCGACATTCTGGCTCAGCAGTACTTCACCGGTATCCAGATCGGTGATGTTGGCCACACCATCTTCGGCAATCTCATAGGTCTTGTCGTGGGAGCCGTATTCCTCGGCTTGTTGCGCCATCAACCCCACGTTCGGGACCGTGCCCATGGTGCGTGGATCGAAGGCGCCATGCCATTTGCAGAAGTTGATGATTTCCTGATAAATCCGCGCGAACGTAGATTCTGGAATGACGGCCTTGACCTCTTTCAGACCGCCGTCTGCCCCCCACATCTTTCCGCCGTTACGGATCATCGCCGGCATCGAGGCGTCGACAATGATGTCGTTGGGCGAGTGAAAGTTTGTGATGCCTTTGGCCGAGTCGACCATCGCAAGTTCCGGGCGGTGCTCGTGGCATGCGTGCAGGTCACGCATGATCTCCTCGCGCTTGGATTCAGGCAGCGTGGCGATCTTGTCGTAGAGATTGACCATGCCATTGTTGACGTTCACGCCAAGGTCCTCGAACAGCTTGCCATGCTTGTCGAAAGCTTCTTTGTAAAACATCCGAACGCAGTGACCGAACACGATCGGATGCGAGACCTTCATCATGGTGGCCTTCACGTGGAGCGAGAACATCACACCACTCTTGTAGGCATCCTCGATCTGCTCTTCGTAGAATTTGAGCAAGGCCTTCTTGCTCATGAACATGCTGTCGATGACTTCCTTATCAAGCAACGTCACTTTCTGCTTGAGCACAATGACCTTGCCGCTTTTGGTGATCAGTTCCATCTTGACGTTGCGAGCCTTGTCCAGCGTCAGCGACTTTTCGCCGTGATAGAAGTCACCCTGGCGCATGTGCGACACATGCGTGCGCGAGGCTGCGCTCCAGGCAGCCATCGAATGCGGATTCTTGCGCGCGTATTCTTTGACGGCGCGCGGGGCGCGACGATCTGAATTGCCTTCACGCAGCACAGGGTTGACGGCGCTCCCGGTCACTTTCGCGTAACGCGCCCTGATCGATTCCTCTTCAGGCGTCTTCGGGGACTCCGGGTAGTCAGGGATCGCGTAGCCCTTCCCCTGCAATTCCTTGATCGCAGCGGTCAGCTGAGCAACCGTTGCACTGATATTCGGCAGCTTGATGATGTTGGCTTCAGGCTGCAGCGTCAGTTTGCCAAGTTCGGTGAGGTTATCCGGCATCCGCTGGTCATCGGTCAGGCATTCCGGAAACTGCCCGAGAATCCTTGCGGCAACCGAGATATCACAGGCAGCCACTTCGATGCCGACCTCTGCGGCAAAGCTCTGCACCATCGGCAGAAACGCCGCGGTGGCAAGCAAAGGTGCTTCGTCGGTCAGGGTGTAGATGATCTTGGCGTTGCTGTCGCTCATGTAAGTCACGCAAATGTTGGGTGAAAAACAAGACCCGCCTGGCAATCCAAGACCGCCAGCACGTGTCCCCCGATCGGAGCTGGGAAACCTGACATGCAAGCCTCAGGTTCCGGCTAAGGCCCGAATTCTAACGCCAGAAGCGTTGCCAGCCCTCTGATTGATTCGTGGAGGAACCACTGCCCGGGCGCCCGCCACGTCTTCGGGCATTTCCAGCGACAGCCTGCGAGTCCAGTCCGACTCAAGATCCGCGACTCAAGATCCGCTATGGTCAAATAGGAACCTTGCCAGATCGTCGAGCCGCAGACCGTCAGGCCCATACCCCTGGCATTAACAGCATTCATGAATCACTTTGACTTGGCCTATGCGTTTCTTGTCTTGCTGCTGGCGTATACGGTCATGGGAATTACTGGATTTGGCTCTGCCTTGATCGCGGTCCCTTTGCTCGCCTGGAAATGGCCTCTTCCCGAGGTGGTCGCCCTGGTGATTCTGCTCGACGTTCCGGCCTCGTCGCTCCACGCAGTTTTGAATCGTCGCCAGGTTCGCTGGGAATCGGTGCAAGCGATGCTCCCAGGGATGGCAGCCGGCACGCTGCTTGGCCTTTGGCTGATCGGTTCTTTGGACAAGCGCTGGCCCCTTCTGCTGCTGGGCCTCTACATTGCCTGGGTTGGCCTGCGCAGCCTGAGGAGCCCGGCGAGCGTCACGCCAGGAATCAAGCCGACCGCTTATCACCTGGGCAGCGCGCTGGCCGGCATGATCGAAGTGATGTTCGCGACCGCCGGTCCCATCGTTGTGACGCTTCTGCAGAAACGCCTGACAGATATCCGCGAGATCAGGGCAACCGTCCCGATGGGGATGGTTGTCGCCGGCTCGATCGCGCTGATGACGCTCCTGCCTTCCTCTCACGCTGACGCTGCGCAGACGCTGGGCCGTTGGGTTGTGGCCTTCCCGGTCAGTGCCCTCAGCGTTTTTATTGGCAACCGGGTTGCGGGACATATTCCACTCCCTCTGATGCGCCGCCTCATGGCCTTGCTGCTCGTGTGCAGCGGGGTTGCCTTGATGCAGAACTTTTGGCACTAGGGCCCGCCGGTCTTCCTGCACCTGAACAACCCGACCACGGTGCTCAATCGAGTTCACCGGGCCTGTAGGTCAGCGGCCTGCGACAAGTCGTTCACAGCCCACATGCGCTCCAACGAGGGGCGCGAGCGCACCTGATTGGTGCGCCTTCTGTTCTCGGTCACTGCAATGTCGCCCCACGGGCGGGCGTAATGTGTCCAGATTCCTTCTCAAGCTGGCACGCATTGTGCATACACCATCGGGTACCAAAGAACCTGTGTACCGAGAGCCTTCTTTGTGTGCTTTCAGATGTGCAAAACACTCTTCCCAATCCATTGAGAGGCATGTTCACAATGAACCGTAGAGACTTACTCAAAACCACATCGGGTGCTGCGTTGGGAGCGGCAATGCTCCCGTTCCTGAAATCGACCGCGATCGCTCAAACCAACGATACCGCTGTCGTGGTGATCGGCAACACGATCAACAGCTTGGATATCCATCGTTCCGGAACGAACCGCCCAAGCTACCAAGTCGCTGTGAACGTTTACGACCGGCTTGTGAGTTTCGGCACCAAGACGCTTGCGGATGG
>JAURMJ010000171.1 GCA_030830765.1 Quisquiliibacterium sp. | reverse complement strand
GTCGGGCAACGCCTGCTGGGCCGCGTCATCGATGCATCAGGTAGGCCGCTCGATGACGGTGAGCCGCTGCATGACCTGGAACGCTGGCCGATCGAACGCGCAGCGCCCTCGATCATTGAGCGCGCACCGGTCTCGGTGCCAATGGCCACCGGGCTCAAATCGGTGGATGCATTGGTGCCGATCGGCCGTGGTCAGCGTGAACTGATTGTCGGTGATCGCCAGACCGGCAAGACCTCGCTTGCACTCGATACCATCCTGAATCAGCGCAGCGATGATGTGGTGTGCATCTACTGTGCAATTGGACAACGTGCCAGTGCAGTGGTCCGGGTCGTGCAGACGCTGCGACACAGTGGGGCACTGGCCAATTCGATCGTCGTGGTCGCCTCGGGAGATGATCCGGCGGGTCTGCAGTTCATCACGCCGTTCGCGGCCACCACGATGGCAGAGTGGTTCATGCGGCGCGGTCGGGATGTCCTGATCGTCTATGACGACCTGACGCGTCATGCGCGCGCCTATCGTGAGCTATCCCTACTCCTCAGGCGCCCGCCAGGGCGCGAGGCCTTCCCGGGCGACATCTTCTACCTGCACTCCAGGCTGCTGGAGCGTTCGGCTCGGCTAGACGCCCGTGCCGGCGGCGGCTCGCTGACCGCGCTGCCGATCGTCGAGACGCAGGCCCAGAACCTGTCCGCCTACATCCCGACGAACCTGGTCTCGATCACCGACGGGCAGATCTACCTGTCACCTGATCTGCAACACAAGGCCGTGCTCCCTGCGGTGGACCTGGGCAAGTCCGTGTCTCGCGTCGGCAGTCGAGCACAACTGCCGGCCTATCGTGAGGTTGCCGGTGATCTGCGTCTTTCGTATGCCCAATTCGAGGAGCTGGAGGCCTTCGCACGTTTCGGCACGCGGCTGGATGAATCGACGCGCAGCGCGATTGAGCGCGGCCGGCGCGCCCGCGAAGTCTTGAAACAGCGCGAACACGAACCGATACCAGCGTCGGAGCAGATCGCCCTGCTGCTTGCCTTGAATCGCGGACTGCTTGACCGGCTGGACATCGATCAGATCAGCAAGGCTGAACAGGTGATTCAGGCAACGATGCGCGACTCTTTTCAGCCGCTCAGCCAAGAGCTTGAATTGGGCGGCAGGCTCGATGAGAGTTCGCGCAACCGGCTGCTGGAGGCAATACGCGCAGCACTGGCTGACGCAATACCAGTTGCAGAGCTGTCAGGATCATGATTCAGGACGCACAGGCGCTGGCCGGAAAGATTGCTACGCTGGAAGGATTGCGGGATGTGATCCGCACGATGAAGGCCTTGTCATCGGCAAATCTGAGGCAGTCTGAGGCGACGGTCGATTCACTCGTCAGCTACGACCGGACCATCGAACTGGGTCTGCATACGGTGTTGCGTGATGAACCGCTGGCGGAGTCTGCCACCCGGACGCACAAGTTGCCGCCCGGGCTCATCGCGATCGCATTCGGAACCGACTATGGACTCTGCGGACGTCTGAACCAGAGTCTGGTCGAGCATACGATCAAACAGCTGGAGCAAGCCGGAGTCCCCAAGGACGCGCGGCACCTGATTGCGGTCGGCTCCAGAATTGCAACTCATCTGGCCGATGCCGGACAATCGGTCGACCGTCGCTTCCAGACACCGGCCTCATCGGATGCGATCGTTCAGACCATTGAAAGGCTGCTGACCGATATCGATCAATTGCGTGAGCAGACTGGCATCGAGCGCGTCTGGCTGTTCTACAACGAATACACGCTACGCACGGGCAGCCACCCGGTCACCGAGCATCTGCTGCCAGTCGACAGCCAGCGCCTCGCGCATGTCCGGCAGATCAGCTGGCCGGGCCGGCGCTTGCCGACCTACAGCCTGGAACGCCAACAACTGCTCGCAAGCCTGGTCCGCCAGATGCTGTTTGTGGCGCTCACACGGGCCTGTGCGCAGGCACTTGCCAGCGAGCACCAGGCGCGGCTACTCGCCACGCAGGCCGCAGAGCGCAACATCCAGGAAGCGCTTGAGCAGACCAGCGCAGAGCACCGGATGCTGCGCCAGCAGGCAATCACCGCAGAGATTCTTGACGTGATCAGCGGTTATGAAGCCAGCAGCGTTCCACCACCGTAGCTGCCTTGCACAGGGGTGACACCGCCGGCGGTCATCCGGACTGCGCAGTACTTGAACTCGGGAATTTTCGCGACCGGATCCAGCGCCGGGTTGGTCAACCGGTTGATCGCAGCTTCGTAGTAGCAGAACGGCACGAAGACCGCCCCGCGCGGCGTACCGTCATCGGCCCGGGCATAGAGCACCACCTTGCCGCGACGCGACTCGATCGTGATCAACTCGCCGGCAGTCGCACCAATCCGTTCAAGATCCAAAGGATGTACAAGTGCAGTCGGGTCGGGTTCCAGCGCATCCAGCACACTGGCCCGTCGGGTCATGCTGCCGGTATGCCAGTGCTCAAGCTGCCGACCGGTGATCAGCACCAGCGGGAATTGCTCATCCGGCTGTTCGTTCGCCGGCACGATGTCCGCGGGAACAAACCGGGCCCGCCCATCATCGCGCGGGAAATGATCGCGGAACACAACCGGCTCACCCGGGTCCCCTTCGTGCGTGCACGGATAGGTCACGGCATGATCGCGCTGCAGCCGCTGCCAGGTGATGCCACCGATGCTCGGCATCACACGGCGCATCTCGTCAAATACCGCGGCAACGTCCGGATAGTTCCATTGCAGACCAAGACGGGCTGCAATCTGCTGAATGATCCACAGATCCTGACGGGCATCGCCCGGTGGCTCGATCGCCTGGCGACCGATCTGCACCGTACGGTCGGTGTTCGTGAAGCTGCCGGTCTTCTCGGGAAACGCGCTGGCCGGCAGCACGACATCGGCCAGATAGGCGGTCTCGGTCAGGAAGATGTCCTGCACGACGAGAAAATCGAGCGACGCCAACGCCTCTCGCGCATGGTTCGCATCCGGATCGGACATCGCCGGATTTTCACCCATCACGTACATGCCGCGAACCTGTCCACGCAGGGCAGCCTGCATGACCTCCACGACCGTCAGCCCGGGATCAGGATCCAGCGACCCGGTCGGCAGCTGCCAGACCTGCTCGAGCCTGGCCCGCGACGACGCATCGGAGACCGGGTGGTAATCGGGGAACATCATCGGAATCAGTCCGGCGTCCGAGGCCCCCTGCACGTTGTTCTGTCCGCGCAGCGGATGCAAGCCTGTGCCGGGTCGCCCGATCTGACCGGTCATCAGTGCCAGCGAAATCAGGCAGCGCGCATTGTCGGTGCCATGAACATGCTGGCTGATGCCCATGCCCCACAGAATCATCGAGGCTCGCGAAGTGGCATACAGTCGCGCAACCTCACGCAAAGTCTGGGCATCAATGCCACAGATCGGGGCCATCGCCTCGGGTGTGTATGCGGCGAGATTAGCGCGCAACGCCTCGAAGTCGGTGGTGCGTTCAGCGATGAAGGCTTCGTCCACCAGGTTCTCAGTGACGATCACATGCATCAGCGCGTTGAGCATCGCCACATCGGTGTCCGGACGGAACTGCAGAAAATGCTCAGCGTGACGAGCCAGATCGGAGCGGCGCGGATCACAGACGATCAGCTTGGTGCCTTGGCGGACTGCGTTCTTGATCCAGCTTGCGGCCACCGGATGATTGACCGTCGGGTTCGCCCCGATGACGATCACCACCTCGGCCT
>JAURMJ010000170.1 GCA_030830765.1 Quisquiliibacterium sp. | reverse complement strand
CGAATATCGCCCGCAAGGTCACGGTTGTTCATCGCCGGGACAAGTTCCGTGCAGAACCAATCCTGATCGACAAGCTCATGGATAAAACCCGCGGTGGCAATGTCGAAGTGCGCTGGTTCAGCGAACTCGATGAGGTGCTGGGCGATGACACCGGTGTCACAGGCATGCGGCTGCGCGACAAGCAAACCGGTCAGACCAGTGATCTGGACTTGCAAGGTGTCTTCATCGCGATCGGCCATTCGCCGAATACGGAACTGTTCGCCGGTCAGCTTCACATGGAAAACGGCTATATCGTCACGAATGGCGGACTGCAGGGTCAGGCAACCGCGACCAGTATTCCGGGAGTCTTCGCGGCCGGCGACGTACAAGATCATGTTTACAGGCAGGCAATCACCAGCGCCGGTACCGGCTGTATGGCCGCGCTCGATGCGCAGCGCTACCTGGAGTCACTTGAGGGCTGAGCACGGATGAAGGGTTTCTCCGAACTTGGCCAGCTCAAGAAAGCGTTGGAGCAGAAATCCCGCGAGGAGCGCGAGGCGCGCGCACGCGAGCAGGCCGAACGTGCGCGACGCGAGCGCGAGGCGCGGGTGTTCGCCGATGCAATGAAAGGCATCGAACCGATCAAGTCGACCGGCCGTGTCGAGCACGAACCGCAGCGACCGCCGGCCACACCGCGACAGCGCGAACTCGACGAGCAGGCCGCTCTGCAGGCTTCGCTCTCCGATGAAATCGATATCGAACGACTGCTTGATGTCGACGAAAGCCTGTCCTTTCGTCGACCAGGGATCGGCTCGGACGTGCTGGTCAAGTTGCGACGTGGTCACTGGGTTGTGCAATCACAGCTGGATCTGCACGGCCTGCGCGTCGATCAGGCGCGCGAGGCTCTGACGGCGTTTCTGGCCCGGGCAGTCAAGCGCGAACAACGTTGCCTGCGCGTGATTCACGGCAAGGGCCTGGGTTCGGTTGGCAAGGAGCCCGTCCTGAAGGGCAAGGTGCTCAAATGGCTCGTGCAGCGCGACGAAGTCATCGCGTTCTGTCAGGCCCGCCCCACTGACGGCGGCTCGGGCGTCCTGATTGTTTTGCTCAAGGCGCTGACCTAACGCTGATCTTCCTTCTTCTGTACCGGGGCCACGCCGTTTCGCACCGATACGATCTCGGCCAGGATTGACACCGCGATCTCAGCGGGCGTGCGACTGCCGATATGCAGCCCAATCGGTCCGTGCAGACGGTCGATCTGCAACTCCGAAAGCTCGAACATTGCAAGCCGCTCACGGCGCTTGGCATTGTTGGCTCGCGAACCGAGCGCTCCCACGTAGAACGCGGCAGACTTCAGCGCCTCAAGCAGAGCAAGGTCATCGAGCTTGGGGTCATGCGTGAGCGCGACAATCGCAGTGTTCGCATCGGGCTCAAAGGCGAGCACCACATCGTCCGGCATTCCCGGCAGGTAAGACACCGCAGGTAACTCGAGTGTCGAGAAATACTCCTCACGCGGGTCGCAGACATAGACCTGAAAATCAACGGCCTGCGCCATCTGCGCGAGTACCCTTGATAACTGGCCGGCGCCAATCATCAGCAGTCGAAAGCGCGGGCCAAACACCACCCGCAGTTGCCTACCATCAAAGCTGGGCTCTTCGGCACGATCAACATGCTCCAGGCTGACCTGGCCTGTCTCAAGATCGAGGCAACGTGCCACAAGCTCATGCGCCGCCGTTCGCGACAGCAGTTCCTCGACCCAGGTCGTCTTGAGCACCGGCTCCTGAATCAGTTCGAGCGTACCGCCACACGGCAGGCCAAATCGGGCTGCCTCATCACGCGAGACCCCATACGTCACCAGACCGGCTTTGTCGGGCTGACCGCCCTTTCGCACGCGCTCAATGAGGTCATCTTCGACACAGCCACCGGACACCGAACCGACGACGCGCCCGTCGTCGCACAGCGCCAGCAAAGCCCCGGGCGGCCTGGGGGCTGAACCCCAAGTCTGGATCACGGTGACCAGGCTGACCCGGTGCCCTGCCCTGACCCATTCAAGCGTACGTTCAAGAACTTCTCGATCAATACTGTCCATCACAAATCCTCTGACCGGTTCGCCAGCTGCGAACCTGCTTGTTCAATAAATGCCGTCCGATCCCAGCCTGCAACAGCACGCCCGAGTTTCGATTCAAGGACGAGAATGTCCGAAGGGGTATCCAGATCGAACACATAGTGATCATTCGAAACTTCCGAGCTTGCCACGAGATCACGGTGGGCATCGATGAACCCACGCAGGCCGTTCCGTGGATCGCGCTGATTGATCACCTGATCAACAATCGTGCGCTCAACCACGACTGGATTGCCCCGCTGACCTCTGAAACGCGGCACAAGAATCCGTTTGCCCGGCGCACGTTGCGCGAAAGCGCTGAGCAATTCACGGATATCCTGCGCTTGCAGCAGTGCAAGATCGCCCAGCACCACGAGCACAGGATCGGTCTGGACTGGCAATGCCTGCAGACCGCACAGAACCGATGATTGCTGGCCGACCAGATAGTCGGGATTGCGTTTGATCCGAACGGTCGGTTTGGACTGATGCTCCATGACCCTCGAGGCATCAGTATGGACCTCGCTGCTCATGCGTGCGCCGCAATCAGGAAAATCATTGACCAGCGCGGACTCGATCGCCTCGGCCTGATGACCGGTCACCACGACAACCTGACCAATGCCGGCCTCACACAGCACGCGCAACGTGCGTCCGACCAGCGGCTCGCCGTCTATTCGCAGCAACTGTTTGACGATGCCCCGCATGCGACTTGCCAGCCCGGCGGCCAGCAGCACGGCCCCAACCTGAGCCGGGTCGATTTCAAGGTTTCCAGAGCCCTCGATCATCATCAGCGGGTTCGGGTCAGCGACATCGCCGCGGCATACGCCGATGACCAGGCCCACTGGAAGTTGTAGCCCCCAAGCCAGCCAGTCACATCAAGCACCTCGCCGATAAAGTAAAGGCCGGGAACCGTGCGCGATTGCATCGTTCGGGGATCAATCCCATCGGTCGATACACCGCCCGCGGTCACTTCAGCCTTGCGATAGCCTTCGGTCCCGGCGGGCTGCAATCGCCAGCGATGCACCGACTCGGTCAACCCGGCAAGATCCTTCTTGCCCAGTTCGGCCACCCGAGCCTCGGCGTGCAGACGGGGCATTGACCGGGCCAGATGGGCCAGCCACTCTCCAGCCAGTCGCTTGGGCATCTGCTGCGCAAGCACACCGGCCAGTTGCTGACGTCCCTGCGACCGCGCCTGCTCCAGGTCAGCGTCCAGCTGGGGCCCTGGCGCCAGGTCGATCTCAATGGGCTCACCGCCGTGCCAAAACGTGGAAGCCTGCAGAATTGCCGGCCCGGACAGCCCGCGATGGGTGAACAGCAGATCCTCGTCGAAGCCGGGAGACCCGGCTTGCTCAGGCGTCGAGATCCTGACCTCCAGCGCAATCCCGGCCAGCTGAGAGAAAGGCTGCCAGCGCGCCGCCTCGAACGTGAGCGGCACCAGCGCCGGTCGAGGCTCAATGACCGCATGTCCGAAACTCCGGGCCAATCGAAGACCGTAGTCGCTTGCGCCGATTTTCGGAACAGAAAGCCCGCCGGTAGCAACGACCAGCGCATCAGCCCGCAGGCTAGCGTCCGAGGTCTGCATCACGAAGCCCCCTGCCTGCTCCCTCTCGACCGACTGTACGGTGCAGCCGGTACGCCAATGCACACCACCAAGCTCAGTTTCGGCGCGCAACATCGCGATGATCTGCTCGCTGCTTTTGTCGCAGAACAGTTGCCCCTTGTGCTTTTCGT
>JAURMJ010000169.1 GCA_030830765.1 Quisquiliibacterium sp. | reverse complement strand
GGCTCAGGCGAATCCGGGGAAACGTACAACATCAATGCCGATCTGGTCGCCGGCAAGGTGGCTGAGGTGCTGAAGGCCGAAAAGCTGATGCTGCTGACCAATACTCCGGGAGTGCTTGACAAGAATGGCACGCTGCTCACGGGGTTGACTGCACGCGAGATTGACGAGTTGTTCGCTGACGGCACGATCTCCGGCGGCATGCTGCCCAAGATCTCCTCTGCACTGGACGCAGCCAAGGGCGGCGTCAATTCAGTGCATATCGTCGATGGGCGTGTGCCCCACTGCCTGTTGCTTGAAATTCTCACCGACTCCGGGGTCGGCACAATGATCCGCAGTCACTGATCCAGATTCATTGAATCGAATCGGCAGGCACAGTCTCTGCGCATTGTGGTTGCTGCAACCGCTGAGACAAAGGCGACAGATGACTGACGAGATTTCCCCGGGCGTTCAATCAGCATGAGGCTGTCCGCGAGAGCCGTTGGGATGGGGCGCAAGCGCAGCGGGCGCGGTCTGGGTCCGCGGTTGGGTCGTGCGCTGGTGCGCTCGTCTGCACTCGTCTGGCTGCTGGACCTGGATAACACGCTGCATGACGCATCCGCGCAAATCATGCCGCGGATCAATCTGGCAATGACCGATTACGTGTCGCGGCGTCTCGGTGTCGATCAGGCGCAGGCCAGTGAACTGCGTGCAAATTACTGGCGTCGCTACGGTGCGACTTTGCTGGGCATGGTCCGGCATCATGAGGTCGATGCCCATGAGTTCTTGCGCGAGGTCCACCCGTTCCCCGACATGCATCGGATTGTCGATCGCGATCACGGCCTGCGTGACGCCCTGCGCAGACTGCCAGGGCGAAAGATTGTGCTGACCAACGGGCCGAATGACTACGCGCGTGCAGTGCTCGGGCGCCTGGGCATCGCAGCGCAGCTCGATGGCCTGCTTGCGATCGAATCGATGCAGTTTGCCGGACGGTTTCTTCCCAAACCATCACGCAGCATGTTGCTCAAGTTGCTTGCGCGCCTGAGGGTTCCGGCTTCACGCTGTGTGCTCGTCGAGGATTCAGTGGCCAATCTGCGCGCAGCGCGTGCCTGCCGGGTGCGAACCGTGCTTGTGACCGGCATGGCCAGGCACGGCGGATCGGAGCCTGCAGGACGTATTGCCGGACGCGGGCGACAGGTCGGGCTTCAAGTACAATCGGCAGCGAGCTTGCCTCGCATTGTTCACAAGCTCGTCTGAGCTGGATTGCCCGACCGCCGGCGCTGTCCTGATCAACCAACTCCATCGAGGAGATCCGGGTGGCGGTCCGGTCACGAGATGAGTCAACAAGCTTCGCCTCCATCGTCAGAAAGAGCGCCCCGTCTCAAGCCGGGTGAACGTCGCCTGCAGATTCTGCAGACGCTGGCGGCCATGCTGCAGGAGCCGGGAGCAGATCGAGTCACGACTGCCGCGTTGGCGGCCCGACTCAAGGTCTCGGAGGCTGCCCTGTATCGGCATTTCGCCAGTAAGGCGCAGATGTTCGAAGGGCTGATCGAGTTCATCGAGTCCACGGTGTTCGGGCTGATCAATCAGATTTGTTCTCAGGATGAGGATGGGCAGCGGCAGTTGCGCGCAATGGTTTCGATGCTGCTCAGCTTCTCCGAACGCAATCCCGGCATGACCCGGGTACTGGTCGGCGATGCGCTGGTCACTGAAAACGATAGGCTTCAGGAGCGGATCAACCAGCTGATCGATCGCGTCGAAGCTTCGATCAAGCAAGCCTTTCGCACGGCGATGGTCCAGGGGCGGCTGCCTGCGCAGACCGATCCTGCAGCCCGTGCCGGTCTCGTGATGGCCTTTGTCCTTGGTCGGTGGCTGCGTTTTGCCAAGAGTGGATTCAGGCGCCTGCCGACTGAATCACTGGAACTGCAGATTCCGCCGCTGATTACCTGATTGAAACTGAACCCGAGCAGGGCACTCACTGGAACAGACCATGAACGAAAAGGACATCACTTCGCTGGATGCCCATGCGCTGTCGGACGCGATCAAAAGCCGCAAGGTCTCCTGCCGGGAGGTCATGCAGTCCTACCTGGATCGTATCGATCGCGTAAACCCGGGCTGCAATGCGATTGTTTCGCTGCAACCGCGCGAAACACTGCTCGCTCAGGCTGACGAACGTGATACTCAGCTTACGCGTGGTCAATGGCTTGGCTGGATGCATGGCATGCCGCAGGCGATCAAGGATCTTGCGCTGACCGCGGGTATTCCATCCACCTTCGGTTCACCGCTGTATGCGAATCATGTTCCTCAAGTCGATGGATTGATCGTTGAACGGGTCAAGAACGCGGGCGCGATCATTATCGGCAAGACCAATACCCCCGAGTTCGGCTACGGTTCGCAAACCTACAACATGGTATTTGGCGCGACCCGCAACGCCTGGAACCGCAGCAAATGTGCAGGGGGCTCCAGCGGAGGGGCTGCGGTCGCCCTGGCGCTCAATCTGCTGCCGGTGGCCGATGGCAGTGACATGGGCGGCTCGTTGCGCAATCCGGCGGCATTCAACAATGTCTTCGGTTTTCGCCCGTCGGCTGGGCGGGTGCCCAAATGGCCGGCGAACGAGTTGTTCATGGATCAACTGGGCGTTGAGGGGCCGATGGGGCGTACGGTTTCCGATGTGGCCCGATTGCTGTCCATCCAGGCCGGCTATGATCCGCGTGTGCCCTTGTCGCTGGGTGAAGACCCGGCGGTATTTGCCCAACCACTGCAGGCGCTTGAGCCGGGTGCGCGCATCGGCTGGCTTGGCGATTTCGATCGCTACCTGCCGATGGAAGACGGCGTGCTGGAACTGTGCCGGGGGGCGTTGGGCAGGTTGCAGACTGCAGGCTATCCGGTTGAGGAAGCCAAGCTTGGTTTCGAGCCCGAGCGCTTGTGGTCAATGTGGCTGGCTTTGCGCAGCGCGAGCATTGCTGGCGGAAAGGCGAACGACTACCAGGATCCGGTGCGCCGTGCGCAGCTCAAACCGGAGGCGATCTGGGAGGTCGAGAACAGTCTGTCAACGAGTGCAGGTGAGTTGTACAGGGCCTCGATCGAGCGCTCCGCCTGGTATCAGCACATGCTCAAAATGTTCGATCGCTACGATTTCCTTGCCTTGCCCAGTGCGCAGGTGTTTCCGTTCGATGTTTCGACCCACTGGCCTTCTCAGGTTGCCGGGCGGGCCATGGATACCTACCATCGCTGGATGGAGGTCGTCATTGGTCCGACGCTGGCCGGATTGCCGGTAATCAGCGTGCCGGTCGGTTTTTCGGAAGAGGGCCTGCCGATGGGCATGCAGCTGATCGGTCGACCTCGAGGAGATCTTGAGGTGCTGCGGCTTGCTCAGGCCTATGAGCTGATGACCGACTGGTGGCGGCAATCCCCGCCGGATGCTCCCTGAGGCGCAGTCTCGGCCTTGCCCATCCACGTCGCAGGCTCAGTCTGCACCGCCCGAGCCGCAGACCTGGCAGCTCGGGTCCCGTGTTAGTCCAATGCTCTGGATCTGCATCGATCGAGCATCGATCAGCATCAGCTTTCCGACCATGGGCTCGCAAAAACCACCAACCAGCTTCAGTGCCTCTGCGGCCTGCATCGTGCCGACGATGCCCGTGATCGGCGCAAAGACGCCCATCACTGCACAGCGTACTTCCTCGAACTGCTGGTGTTCAGGGAACAGGCAGTTGTAGCAAGGCGCCTCGTCGACGCGCGGATCAAAGACGGCCAGTTGTCCGTCAAAGCGGATAGCCGCTCCTGAAACCAAGGGCACGCGGTGCTTGACGCAGGCCCGGTTCACGGCATGGCGGGTGGCGAAGTTGTCACTGCAATCAAGGACAACATCGCTGCGCGACACCAATTCGTTCAGTAACTCCCCTTCCAGTCGGTTGTTCAGCGGGATCACCTCGACAGAGGAGTTGATCTGCTCCAGGCTCTGCCTGGCCGATTCGACCTTGGGGTGCCCGACGCTGGATTCACGATGCAGGATCTGACGTTGAAGATTGGTCAGGTCAACCGTATCCGCATCAGCAATGATCAGCTTGCTCAGTCCAGCAGCGGCAAGATACAGGGCGGCTGGACATCCGAGGCCACCGGCTCCGACGATCAAGGCGGTGCCGGCCAGCAGACGCTCCTGCGCATCGATGCCGATCTCATCGAGCAGGATGTGGCGGCTGTAACGCAGCAACTGCTGATCATCCATCCTGCAGGTGTCCGTCGTCTGTTGATCGGGGCCCGCTCAGGAGCCTGGCTGACGCAGCAGGCCGGCATCGTGCCGGCGTCCGCTTACTTGCGGCCCTTGTCCTGGCTGTCACCCTTGACACCAGCGTCTTCACGGGCCTTTGCGATCATCACCGGTTTGCCTTTCAGGTGATTCATCGCCTGTTGCAACTGATAGTCCTGCGCCGACCCGAACTCGATCGGTTTGCGGTCGCGCAGTTTGCCATCGCTGCCCACCTGGTCGCTGCCCGAGCGCCTTTCCTCAGCACCGGTCGGATTGGACAGGTGACCGGTCAGGTCAGCTTCACGCACTCTGAACTGGGTGATGTCTCCCTCCGGGGTTTCCTCGACGAGAAAGTCAGGCGTGATGCCTTTGGCCTGGATCGAACGACCGCTCGGCGTGAAGTAACGGGCCGTCGTCAGCTTGATCGCGGTGCGATTGGTCAGCGGAAGCATCGACTGCACCGAGCCTTTGCCAAAGCTCTGGGTGCCCAGCACAACGGCACGCTTGTGATCCTGCAGAGCACCGGCCACGATTTCTGACGCGGATGCCGAGCCTCCATTGACCATCACGACCATCGGGACGGTCTTTGCTCCAGCCGGCAGGTTCTGCAGGATGTCTTCTCGTGTGCCGCGCAGATAATCTTCAGGGATTGCCAGGTACTTGCGTTTGGCATCATCGGTGCGGCCATCGGTGCTGGTGACCAGCGTGCGGGCCGGCAGGAATGCTGCCGACACGCCGATGGCGCCATGCAGCAAGCCTCCCGGGTCGTTGCGCAGATCGAGCACCAGACCCTTGAGTTCGCCGTCCGCGTAGACCTTGTTCAGGTGCTTGACCAGATTCTCGACTGTGTGTTCCTGGAATTGAGTGACCCGCACGTAGCCGTAGCCGGGTTCGATCATTTTCGACTTGACCGACTGCACGCGAATCACATCGCGGATGATCTTGATGAGCAGCGGTTGGGTTTCCCCCTTGCGGGAGATCGTCAGCGTGATTTGCGTCTTGGGTTTGCCGCGCATCATCTTGACGGCCTCGCCCAGCGACAAACCTTTGGTCGGCTTTCCATCGATCCGGACGATCAGGTCACCCGCCTTGACGCCTGCCCGTGCGGCAGGGGTGTCCTCGATCGGGGAGACAACCTTCACGAAGCCGTCTTCAAGGCCGACCTCGATGCCCAGCCCGCCGAATTCGCCCTGCGTCCCGACCTGCAGTTCCTTGAAGGCATCCGCATCCAGGTACGCGGAATGCGGATCAAGACCAGCCAGCATGCCGCTGATCGCCTCGGTGATCAGCTTCTTGTCATCGACGGGTTCAACGTAGTTGGCTTTGATCGCGCCGAACACATCCGAGAGCTGGCGCAACTCATCAAGCGGCAGCGGAACCCGCTCTTCACGCTGCGCGACGGCGCTCAGGCCGAGGCTTATCAGCACCCCTGCGACCGCGCCGATCGAAATAAGTCCAAACCGTTTGAAGCTGCCACTCATGCGATGAGTCCGTCAGATGCATGCCAGAGCGCGCTGGAGCGCGCCAATCGGGATCGTGAAACGATCGTCCCAATGAGTATAAACCGGCGATTCGCAGTGTGCAGGCTGTTCTGGGCCCGATGCGTCAGGACTTTGCTGCCTTGCCCTGTGCGGCCACTGCTGCCATCGCTGCTTCGATTTCCGCCTGATCACCCAGGTAGTAATGCCGAATCGGCCTGAGCGCCTCGTCCAGTTCGTACACAAGCGGTCTGGCGGTCGGAATGTTCAGGTGGACGATTTCATCGTCACCCATGCCATCCAGGTATTTGATCAGCGCGCGCAGGGAATTACCGTGCGCTGCGATCAGCGGCGTCCTGCCTGCCCGAATGGCTGGCGCAATGGCCTCCTCCCAGTAGGGCAGCACCCGGGCAACCGTATCCTTCAGACACTCTGTGCGCGGAATCTGACCGGCGGGCACCTCTGCGTAGCGCGGATCATGGTCCGATTCGCGAGGGTCCCCGGCTGGCAAAGGTTCAGGCGCAATGCCATAAGCCCTGCGCCAGATCAGGACTTGTTCATCTCCGAACCGGGCTGCGGTCTCGGCTTTGTTCAGGCCCTGCAGTGCGCCATAGTGTCGTTCGTTCAACCGCCAGGACTTGATGACCGGCAGCCACAGGCGGTCCATCTCGTCCAGCGTGGTCCAGAGGGTGCGAATGGCGCGTTTCAGGACCGAGGTGAAGGCGACGTCAAATTCGAAGCCTTCGGCCTTGAGCAGTTGACCGGCTCTACGGGCTTCGGCCATGCCGTTCTCGGTGAGATCGACGTCAGTCCAGCCGGTGAAGCGGTTTTCTAGGTTCCACTGGCTTTCACCGTGGCGCAGCAGCACGATCTTGTGGGTCATGGCAGGGGCGGTAAGTTTCGAACCCGTATTCTATAATCTTGCGTTAACCTGGATTTGAACCAAGTGAAATTTGTCACCGAAAACATCGTACTGATCGTTATTGCGCTTGCTTCAGGCGCGATGCTCCTGTGGCCCATGTTGCAGCGCCGTGGCGGGGCCTCGTCGCTCGATACGCTGGGCGCGACGCGCTTTATCAACGATTCAAACCCGGTGGTGCTCGACGTGCGGGAGGCGGCCGAATTTACGACTGGCCACCTTCCCAATGCGCGCAACATCCCGCTGGGGGAGCTTGAAAAGCGCCTTGGCGATCTGCCGGCGGGCAAGCCTGTGCTTATCTGCTGCGCCACAGGCGCACGCAGCGGTCGAGCGCTTGGCGTGCTTCGCAAGGCAGGCCACGAAAAGGTCTTCAATCTCGCGGGTGGGTTGGCGAGCTGGCGCCAGGCTGGCCTGCCCGTGACCAAGTAATCGGTCGTGGTTAAAAGGAGTTTTTCATGACTGCACAAGTTTTGATGTATTGCACCGCGGTCTGCCCTTACTGCAATCGCGCCGAACAGCTTCTCAAGGCGCGCGGCGTCGATCAGATTGAGAAGATCCGTATCGACACAGACCCGCAGGTGCGTGATGACATGATCACGCGTACCGGTCGTCGGACCGTGCCCCAGATTTACATCGGGGACACCCATGTCGGTGGTTTTGACGATCTTTCGGCGCTGGATGCCGCCGGCAAGCTGACCCCCCTTTTGAATGCCTGAAAACGGCAAGCTTGTCTGATTGATGAAGGCGGTGCGGCCCGACCCTGCGCGCGGTCCGGGTCCGCCTTTCTCCCTGTCCATTTAAGGAACCCTGATGTCCGCCACCATGAGCAATGAGCCGGTATTTTCGATCCAGCGCACCTACCTGAAGGATCTGTCGCTTGAGATCCCCAACGCGCCGCAGGTCTTTCTTGAGACCGCGCAGCCGACCGTCGAAATTCAGCTTGATGTCGGGCCCCAGCAGGTTGTCGAGGGCATCTTCGATGTTGCAGTCACGGTCACAATCACCACGCGAATCGGTGAGAACGTGGGATTCCTGGTCGAAGCCACAGAGGCTGGTATCTTCGAAATTCGCAATGTGCCGGATGATCAGATGCCTCTGTTGCTCAATGTGGTCTGCCCAAACATCGTCTACCCGTATCTGCGGGCCAACGTCGCTGATGTGATTCAGCGCTCCGGCTTCCCGCCGATCCATCTGGCTGAAATCAATTTTGAAGGCCTCTATCAGCAGCGTCTTCAGCAGGAGCAGGAGCAGGAGCAGGGCCAGCAGTCCTCGATCTACGTGCCTGGTCAGACGCAATGATCCGGCACTCGGTCGTTGCTGCCCTGCTCGCGATCGCCGCGAATACGGCGGTCGCGGCCGAGTTCGCATCGGTTGCGAAAGCAGGCGCTGTTCTGTTCGACGGACCGTCGCCAAATGCCTCGCGTCTGTTTGTGGCGCCGCAAGGGATGCCTCTGGAGCTGCTTTCGGTTATCCGTCTGTGGGTCAAGGCGCGCGATGCTTCAGGCGATGTGTTCTGGATTGAAAAATCGGATATTTCGCCTGTGCGAACCGTGGTTGCGACGGATCTGTCTGTCGTTCGCGCGTTCGCCAACGATGCGGGCGAAGTGCTCTTTGAGGTGGAACAGGGTGTCGTGCTCGAATTGCTGGAATCCGACCCTGCGCCCGGGTGGGCACGCGTGCGTCATCGTGACGGAACCACAGGTTTTGTGCGTGTCGATACGCTCTGGGGGCTTTGAGGCCAGCTCGTGAAGCCGATCCGCATTGCCATTCTTGGTGCTGGCGCCTGGGGAACGGCACTTGCGCAGCATGCGGCACAGGTTCATCCGGTGCGATTGTGGGCACGAGACTCTGGTCAGATGCGACAGATTGCCGAGCTGCGCGAAAATCGCCGCTATCTGCCAGGCGTCAGGCTTGCTGACTCGATCACGCCAGAGACCGAACTGAAGCGATGTCTTGATTGGCTGACCGCTGAGCCAGGCCTGCAGGTGCTGGCAAGCTCAGTTGCAGGGCTGCGACCGACTGCCAGTCTGCTTGCCGAATCAGGGGCCAGGATTCCGCCGATGCTCTGGTTGTGCAAAGGGCTGGAACGCGAGACCGGTCTGTTGCCGCATCAGGTGATTGCTCGTGAACTCGACGCATCCCCTTGCGGAGCGCTCTCCGGTCCCAGTTTTGCGCAGGAAGTTGCTGCGGGATTGCCGGTCGCGCTGACGGTCGCCTCCCCTTACGAGCAGGTGCGGGAGTTGGCGGTGTCTGCCTTCCATCACGGGGCCGCCAGGATTTACCAATCCGATGATCTGGTCGGTGTCGAAATCGGCGGGGCACTCAAGAATGTCATGGCGATCGCGGCAGGTATCTGCGACGGGCTCAGGCTTGGGTTGAATGCGCGTGCGGCACTGATCACGCGCGGTCTGGCCGAGATCTCCCGCTTCGGAGTTGCTCATGGCGCCAGACCGGAAACCTTCAACGGCCTGGCGGGTCTGGGCGATCTGGTTTTGACCTGCACGGGTGACCTGTCCAGAAACCGGCGCGTCGGACTGGGACTGGCCGCTGGCAAGCCGCTGATGCAGATCGTCGAGGAGCTTGGTCACGTCGCCGAGGGAGTTGCGTGCGCTGGCGTGATTGATGCGAGGGCGCGTGAGCTTGATCTCGACCTGCCGATCGTATCGGCTGTGCAGTCGGTGCTCGCGGGCTCACTGCAGGCACGCGAAGCCGTGTTGGCCCTGCTGGCCCGCGAACCGAAGCGTGAGCACTGACCTGCAATGAACGATGTCCGACCCTGAATTTCCCACCCTTTGTGTGTTCTGCGGCGCAAAGACCGGTCACTCGCCACACTGGACCGCGCTGGCCTTTGATTTCGGAGTGGCACTTGCCAGGCGTGGGTTCCGGCTCGTCTACGGTGGTGGGCGGGTCGGCCTGATGGGGGCGCTTGCTGACGGCGCATTGTCGGGTGGCGGCGAGGTGGTTGGTGTTATCCCGCGCATGCTGATGGAGCGGGAGGTCGCGCACGGCGGCCTGACGCGCATCGAAGTGGTGCCCGACATGGCGCAACGCAAGTTGCGCATGATCGAGCTTTCCGATGCCTTTGTCGCGCTGCCTGGCGGCCTCGGCACGCTGGACGAACTGTTCGAGGTGCTGACGCTGCAGCAACTCGGGCTGCATGCCAAGCCCTCGGCTTTGCTCGATGCGCAGGGCTACTGGCAGCCGCTGATGCGTGCTTGCTATGCGATGGTGGAGGCCGGTTTCGTGAATCCGGACGATTTTTCGAGATTCATCGTCAATCCGGATCCAGCGGCTTTGCTGGAAGCTTTGGCGGAATCGCTCAGATCGCTCCGTTGAAGCCGTTTTGCCGCCAGGCCTCGTAGACCATGACGGCAACCGCATTTGACAGGTTCATGCTGCGGACTCCCGGACGCATTGGCAGTCGGAGCCGATGCTGCTCATCGAACTGAGCGAGGATTTCGGAGGGCAGGCCCGAGCCCTCCGAACCGAATACAAGCCAATCGCCTGGCTCGAATGAAATAGTGCTGGGCCAGCGCGTTCCTCGCGTGGTCAATGCGAAAAGGCGGGTAGGGCGTTCATC
>JAURMJ010000168.1 GCA_030830765.1 Quisquiliibacterium sp. | reverse complement strand
TCACCGACCTCGCCGGCCGGAACATCCTGACCGGTCGCACTGTCGACTGCACGCAACTCAACCCCGCGAATCGGCTTACCCGCCGAGCGCAGAAGTTCTGCCCTCGGCCCCTCAGTGACATGATCCTCAGCAGCGAGCGCGGTGATCGCGCCACTGGTTTCAGTCAGGCCGTAAACCTGAACAAACCCGCATCTGAAAGTTCGCAGGGCATCGACCAACACCTTCTCGGTGATTGGCGAAGCCCCGTAAGAGATGTATTGCAGTGACGAGTAATCCCGCGTGTCGGCGCCAGGCACCATCAGCAGGAACTGAATCATCGCCGGGACAAGGAAGCTGTGCGTGATCCGATGCTGCTCAATTGCATCAAGGATGCGCGGGGGGTCGAAATCTGGGAACAGGACACTCTTGCCGCCATGCGCATACGTCATCAGGCCGATGCCAATCCCCGCGATATGGAAAGTCGGCAGCGCATTGAGCATCACCGAGCCGTCACCCTGATAGCCGATGGATTCCGGTACCGGACCCAAAAAGGCAGCCCCCATGGATTTGTGGGTCAGTTCCACCCCTTTGGGCAGACCGGTTGTCCCGGATGAGTAGAGTTGCAGCGAGGTATCGTCCGGCTGTGGCTCAAAGCCGGGATCCTCGTCTTGAAATTGTGCAGCCCATTGCTGAAGCGACTCGAGCCCGTTTGCCGCCTCAGTCGTGCAAACCATGATCTGCACCGTCGGCAGTTTGGCTGACTTTGCAGTCGCGATGAAATCCGCATCGACCATCAGCAGCTTGGCCTGACCATTGTCGATGATGTATTCGATCTCAGGGCCAGCAAGGCGCCAGTTAACCGGCATGCTGACAGCACCAAGCTTTTGCGCTGCCAGGGTCAGCGCAACACAGTGCGCAGTCTGTTTGGTCAGGCTGGCAACCCGATCACCATGACCAATGCCATGAGCTTTGAGGCCTTGCGCCAGGCGATTGGACAAGGACTCGATTTCACCAAAGGTCCAGGTGTGCTGCGGCGTGACAAATGCAGGTTCCAGCGCCCGCGCAAGACCCTGACGTCGAGACTGCCCAAGCATCATGATTTCCACCGATTCTCTCCTTATGCGACTTGTTGGGCCGTAGAGATCCAGCATACCGGCAGGTGATGGCGCTGTGAATGGCGCAAGGCCCAAAAAATTTCCAGACTGCATTGCGAACGGCCAGACATGCGCCCAGCGGGAATCCGCCCGTCGGAATCAGATCGGCGAAAAATCGGGCCAGGGCCATGCACCCGAGTGGAACCTCTCCAACCAGAAGACTGCGATCTGCGTCTTAACATCGGTCAGACGCCCCGCACGCAACTCATCAATCAGCCAGTCAAGCGTCACGA
Organism: Quisquiliibacterium sp.; assembly: GCA_030830765.1. Classification (GTDB taxonomy): domain Bacteria; phylum Pseudomonadota; class Gammaproteobacteria; order Burkholderiales; family Burkholderiaceae_E; genus Quisquiliibacterium. The sequence goes on along the minus strand of JAURMJ010000168.1, from coordinate 4,634 downwards.
AGTCGATATCAACGAACTCGCCCTCGTCGAGTTGACGGCCAACCTCGGTCAGATCGCGGCAGACAAAGATATCGATCGATTCATCGGCAAACCCGATTGCGGGATGGATCCTGGTCAGTGGCGCCCATTGTGCTGCCGAATAGCCGGTTTCCTCGATCAATTCGCGCTGTGCCGTCTGTAGCGGAGTCTCGCCCGGATCACGCTTGCCTGCGGGGATTTCGACAAAGACGTCCCTGAGCGGATACCGGTATTGACGCTCGATCAGGATCCGACCATCGGCAAAGATCGGCACCATGGCTGCGGCACCAGGATGCACAATGTATTCGCGTCCCCGTTGGCTGCCATCGGGCAATCTAACCTGATCGCGCCGAAGCTTCAGGAAGTACCCTTCGTAGGCCACTTCGGAAGACAGTTCTACTTCGCGCAGGTGTTTGCTCATCTTCCAGATCCATCAATGGACATGCGTCAGTTCAGTGCGCACCCCATGATGTCTGCCAATGAGGCAACCCTCGAGTTGGCCAACGCGTGTGAACGCAGTCAGCCTCGCACCAGATCCAAAGATCAACCGGCCAGAGCCGTGGTGACCGCCCCGTAGCAGGCGTTCATCAGCGGAGCAGGCATGATGCCGAGCAGCAGCACCATTGCACCGTTAACCGAAAGCATCGATCTGCCCCAGACGGGAGGATTCAAGGTTGCGCTTTCTGTCGGCTCTTCGAAGTACATGATCTTGACGACGCGCAAGTAGTAAAACGCACCAACCAGCGAAGCCATCACGGCCAACACGGCAAGCCAGATCTGTCCTGTGTTGACGACCGCCTGCAGCACCGAAAGCTTTGCATAAAAGCCCACAGTCGGCGGAATGCCGGCCAGCGAGAACATCAGGATCAGCATGACAAGAGCCATCGACCCGCTGCGCTTGTTCAGCCCCCGCAGATCGGAAAGCTCCTCGGCTTCGAAGCCCAAGCGCGCAAGCATCTGAATCGCACCAAAGCTGCCAAGCGTGGTCAGCACATAGGTGACGATGTAAAACATCGAAGATCCGTAGGCATCCGCAGCCTTCTCAGCCGACCCGCCGACGACACCGGACAGCAGACCAAGCATGACAAATCCGACCTGTGCAATCGTTGAATAGGCCAGCATCCGCTTGAAATTGGTCTGAGCGATTGCCACAAGGTTGCCGATCACCAGCGAAGCCACCGACAGCATGATAATCATCGGCTGCCAATCGACTGCAATACCAATCAGGCCCTCGACAAGAATCCGGAAGGCAATGGCATAGGCCGCAAGCTTCGGCGCGCCGGCAATCAGCAGCGTCACTGCGGTCGGTGTGCCCTGATACACATCAGGCACCCACATGTGAAACGGCACTGCTCCAAATTTGAACGCAAGGCCAGCGACGATAAAGACGGCACCGAATACGAGGACCATGCGATCCGCGGTGCCGTTTTGCAGGGCCTCAGCAATCTGCGGAAGATCAAGCGTGCCTGAACCACCGTAAAGCATCGACATGCCGTAGAGCAGGAAGCCGGAGGCCAGAGCACCCAGCACGAAATATTTCATTGCCGCTTCGGTGGACGTAGCTGAGTCTCGACGCATCGCCGCAAGCGCGTACAGCGACAGCGACATCAGTTCAAGACCCAGGTAAATCACCAGCAGGTTATTGGCCGACACCATCACCATCTGCCCAAGCAGAGAGAACAGCGCCAGAGAATAAAACTCGCCTCGATACATCTGCCGATCAGTGATGTACCCACGGGCGTAAACCAGCGTCACGAAGACCGCAATGTAAGAAAAGATCTTCAACAGACGGGCAAAATCGTCGGATACATACATGGTGCCGAATGCATACTGCGTGGGCGTACCCAACTGCGCGACTGTTGCAAACAACGGGGCCAGCAGTGCAATCATCGCCAGCACATCGACGGCAACCTTTGGTTTGCGTCCGCCGTGGGTGCCGATCACTTCAGCGAGCAAGACCAGCACCGTCGCCAATGCGAGGACGATTTCGGGCATTGCTGCCTGGAGGTTGAGATTTTCCATGAGGCTTATTTGATCTTTGAGACAGCAACGTGCTCGAGCAGGCGAGCCACGGAAGCATCAGTCATATCGGTCACCGGCTTGGGATAGATACCCATGGCGAGCACTGCAACTGCCAGCACGGCGAGCATTGCGAATTCACGCCGATTAAGGTCGGTCAGACCTGCAACCTTGTCATTGCCAATCGCGCCAAAGACCACCCGCTTGTACATCCACAGCGAATACGCGGCCCCGAGAATCAACGTGGTCGCCGCAGCAAATGCAATCCAAAAGTTATAGCCGACCGCGCCAAGAATCACGAAGAACTCACCGACAAAGCCTGATGTGGCCGGCAGCCCGCTATTGGCCATCGCAAACAGCATGAAGAACGCGGCGAACTTAGGCATCGTGTTGACGACACCACCGTAGTCGGCGATGTTGCGTGAATGCAAGCGGTCGTACATGACGCCGATGCACAGGAACATTGCCCCCGAGATGAAGCCATGGGAGATCATCTGCACGATCGCGCCCTGGACTCCCATCTGGTTGAAGATGAAAAAGCCCAGTGTGACAAAACCCATGTGGGCAATCGACGAATAGGCAACGAGTTTTTTCATGTCGGTCTGCACCAGCGCAACGAAGCCAATGTAGACGACCGCAACCAGCGACATCGAGAGAATGAGCCAGGACAGGCTGCTGCTCGCATCCGGCGCAATCGGCATTGAAAACCGCAGAAAACCATAGGCGCCCAGCTTAAGCATGATCGCAGCCAACACCACCGAGCCGCCGGTCGGAGCCTCGACGTGCGCATCCGGCAGCCAGGTGTGGACCGGCCACATCGGTACCTTGACTGCAAAGGCTACCAGGAAGGCCAGGAAAATCATGATCTGCTCGTCGAGCGACAACGGCAGCTTGTGCCAGACAAGAATGTCGAACGAGCCGGATTTCAGATACAGGTAAATCAGGGCAATCAGCGTCAACAGCGAACCGGCCAGCGTATACAGAAAGAATTTGAAGGCTGCGTAAACCCGGTTCGGACCGCCCCAGACACCGATGATGATGTACATCGGGATCAGCGTCGCCTCAAAAAACACGTAGAACAACAGCCCGTCGAGCGCACAGAACACACCGATCATCAAACCGGACAGGATCAGGAAGGACGCCATGTACTGCGCGACCTTCTCTTCAATGACCTCCCAGCCGGCCACCACGACGATGACGGTGATGAAGGCCGTCAGCAGCGGAAACCAGACAGAGATGCCGTCAACCCCCAGGTGATAGTTGACCTGGAAACGATCGATCCAGGGCAGCAACTCGACAAACTGCATCTCGGCGCTGCCACGTTCAAAGCTGGTGAGCAACGGCAAAGTCGCCAGAAGCCCAAGCAAGGCACCGAATAGGGAGACACCACGGACGATGCCCGCATTACGGTCGTTGCCGACCGCGAGCACGAAGGCACCCGCGAGGATAGGAATCCAGATCGCAGCGCTCAGGGTTGGAAAGGCGGAACTCATGTCTTGTCGTGCTCTTCGCTCAACTCTTGACCATCGGGACGAACCACCACAGCAAGGCTGCAACGCCGAGGATCATCGCAATCGCATAGTGATAAATGAAACCGGACTGGACCAGTCGCACCAGCGACGCGAGCCATCCGACCAGGCGGGCAGTCCCGTTGATTGCGACACCATCAATCAGGAAACGGTCACCGACCTTCCACAGTCCGCTACCGATCAGTCGGGCACCACCGGCGAAGAACACCTCATTGAATCGATCGAGGTAGTACTTGTTCTCGAGCAGGCGATGAAGCCCCTTTGCGGAACGGGCAATCGCTGCCGGCAGGGCAGGATTGACCATGTAGCAATACCAGGCACTCGCCACACCTGCAGCGGCGAGCCAGAAGGGCAGTGTGCTCAGACCATGGATCGCCATGGCAAACCAGCCATGGAATCCTTTGCCGATCTCGTGCATGGCCGGATGACGATCTGCCAGTACGGTGATGACGTCCTTGAAGTAATCGCCATGCAGCATCGGTCCGATTGCCCAAAGACCAATCAGCACCGAGGGAATCGCCAGCAGAATCAGCGGGATGGTCACGACCGCCGGTGACTCATGCGGTTTTTCGCTAGCGGACAAGCCATGGTGATGATCATCATGGGCATGGTCATCCTCATGAGCATCATGCCGGGCCTGCCCCCACCGTTCCTTGCCGTGAAAGACCAGGAAGTACATACGGAACGAGTAAAAGGCGGTGACGTAGACGCCGGCCAGCACGGCAAAGTAGGCAAAGCCTGAGCCCGGTACCGTGGCGGCATGAGTCGCTTCGATGATCGAGTCCTTGGAGTAGAAACCCGAGAAGAATGGTGTACCGATCAGTGCCAGCGAACCGAGCAGCGATGTGATCCAGGTGATCGGCATGTACTTGCGCAATGCACCCATGTTGCGCATGTCCTGGTCGTGATGCATGCCAATGATCACCGAACCCGCGCCCAGGAACAGCAGTGCCTTGAAGAACGCGTGGGTCATCAGGTGAAAGATGGCAACGCTGTAGGCCGAGGCGCCCAAAGCGACGGTCAGGTAGCCCAACTGCGAGAGCGTCGAATAAGCGACGACCCGCTTGA
>JAURMJ010000167.1 GCA_030830765.1 Quisquiliibacterium sp. | reverse complement strand
GTTGCGGGTATCCAAGCGCATGGGAAATTGGCGTGCGCATGTCGGGATTGCCCAACTGGGCAAGCATTGAACCGTCAGAATATTCGACAAGAGAGTGAATCACACTTTGCGGGTGGACAACGACTTCAATCTGCTCAACGGCAACTCCGAACAGCAACTGGGCCTCGATCAATTCGAGTCCCTTGTTCATCATAGTCGCCGAATCAACCGAAATCTTTCTTCCCATCTGCCAGTTCGGATGTGCACAGGCTTGCTCGGGTGTGACACGACGCATCTGCTCGAGGGTCGATTCACGGAAAGGGCCTCCGGATGCGGTGAGCAGGATCCGCGTGACGCCGCCCGCCGCTAGGGCTGATGGATCCAGCTGTCCAGCCGGTGGAAGACATTGGAAAATCGCGTTGTGCTCACTGTCGATTGGCAAGACGGTTGCACCGTTCGCCCGCGCCTGGGCCAGAAAAACTTGACCGGCCATCACCAGGGCCTCTTTGTTGGCCAACAGGATCCGTTTGCCGCTGCGAGCGGCAGCCAATGCAGACTCAAGACCTGCGGCACCGACAATCGCGGCCATCACGGTATCGGTTTGTTCATGCGCAGCCACATCACAAAGCGCCTGCGCGCCCCACAGGACCTCGCTGGAACAATCACATTGCGCGAGCAAGGTTTGCAACTTTGACGCAGCAACAGCATCACCGACGACCGCAAAACGCGGTTGGAATTGCTGGCACAACTGCGCGAGACTGTCCAGACGCTCACGACCAGACAGCGCGAAAACTCGATAGCGATCCGGGTGTCGGGCTACAACATCCAGGGTACTGCGACCGATGGAACCGGTCGCACCAAGTACGGTCAGTGACTGCATCGTCAAGTCAAAACCAGATAGATCAGAAGTGCTGCAGGCATCGCAGGAATCAGAGCATCGATGCGATCGAGAACCCCACCGTGACCCGGCAACAGCTGACTGCTGTCCTTGACGCCAGCCTGCCGCTTGAGCAGCGACTCATGAAGATCACCAACGATCGACAACGCGGTAATTGCGATGAGCCCCATCACGCCGATCGCGAGTCCGGACCGCCCGAGCAGAATCGCCTGCAACGACTCAGAAAGCGCGGGGATATTGGCAATCACCACGCTGACCGTTACAACTGCCATTGCTCCGCCGACGGCTCCCTCCCAGCTTTTTCCCGGGCTGATTGCCGGCGCAAGCTTACGCCGGCCCCAGGCCCTGCCACAGAAGTAAGCTGCAATATCGGCAACCCAGACGACCATCAGTGAAGACAGCAGCGGAACGGCACCGCGGACGCGAAGCTCGTACAGAGCCAGCCAGCAGCCAAACAGTAACAGGACGGCCAGGACCCAGCCACCTTGATGGGAGTCATGACGACGCAGGCGGAGCGGTCCGATGCAGATCCAGAACAGCACAAGCCCAGCCACCAGCAGCTTCAAGGGAAGGACCGGCCATTCAGCCTGAAGGCGCCATCCCAGTCCCACTGCGCCCAATCCAACAACAATCGCCGCCGCCTTCCAGGGTGAGCCTGCAGCGGGTAGCAGTCTGGCCCATTCCCAGGCCGCAGCCCCCAGGAAGGCAAGAGTCAGCACCCCCCATGGCATGGGCGAGTCGATAAAAATCGTCGGAAGAAGAATTGCCAGCAGGACAATGGCTGTTGCAACGCGCCTGGCAAGCATTTTGGTCAGCGGGTCGCTAGGTCAGCTGGAGGACGCAACTTGCGCACTGGTGCGCCCGAAGCGACGTTCACGGGAGCGATAAGACGCAAAAGCTTGCTCGAGCGCTTTTTCGTCAAAGTCTGGCCAAAAAAGATCGGTGAAATAAAGCTCGCTATAAGCAAGCTGCCAGAGAAGAAAATTACTGATCCTCTGTTCACCGCCGGTCCGGATAAACAGATCCGGCTCGGGTGCATAAGCCATCGACAGGTAAGGTGCGAGCAGATCTTCATGAAGCAGATCCGGCGATTCAGCAAGTTCGGGCATTTCGCGGAGCAACTTCTTCATTGCTTGCAGAATATCCCAGCGCCCACCGTAGTTCGCAGCAATGGTCAGCGTGAGTCGGGTGTTCTGCGCAGTGAGCGCCATCCCCTGATCAATCAGCTCGCGAAGTCGTGGCTCAAAAGCCTGCAAGTCGCCGACAATCTTCAGGCGGATGTCATTGCGATGCAGTTGTGAGACTTCGCGCTCGAGCGCCATCATGAACAGACGCATCAAGGTCCCGACTTCGTCAGCTGGACGTCGCCAGTTCTCGGAACTGAAGGCGAACAGCGTCAGGTATTTGACACCATGTCGCGCACAGGCTTCGACGGTCGCACGAACAGCCTCGACCCCCTTGGCATGACCCGCGACCCGCGGCAGGTGCCGAGATGTGGCCCAACGGCCATTGCCATCCAGAATGATCGCGACATGCTCAGGGGCATCGCTCACATTGGGAACCTGGCGGGTTGAACTGCGGAAAATGCTCATCCTGAAAGGTATCAGACGGACATCGATCCCGATATCGGCGCAGCCAGAAAGCGAGCCGATGACGGGTCAGACGGTCATGATCTCCTGTTCCTTGGCTGCCAGCAGTTTGTCGACCTCCGCGACGTTGCGGTCAGTCAGCTTCTGGATATCGTCCTGCGCGCGGCGCTCTTCGTCCTCGGCGATCTCTTTGTCCTTGAGCGCGCGCTTCAGATGATCGTTGGCTTCACGGCGAAGGTTCCGGATCGCAACCTTTGCGTGCTCGCCTTCACCCCGCACGACCTTGGTCAACTCCTTGCGACGCTCTTCCGAAAGTGCAGGCATCGGCACCCGGATTAACTCTCCCATCAGGACCGGATTCAGACCCAGATCCGAGTCACGGATCGCTTTATCGATTACCGGCGCCATCTGCCGTTCCCAGGGGGAAACTCCAAGGGTTCGTGAATCGATCAGCGTGACATTTGCGACCTGGCTGATCGGGACAGGACTACCGTAATAGTCGACATGGACGTGGTCCAGCAATCCGGGGGTCGGCCGGCCGGTGCGAATTTTGCTTAGCGCCATCTTCAGCGCCTCGAGCGACTTATGCATCTTGTCGTCGGCAGTGCTCTTGATTTCTGCGATGCTCATGCGTCCTTCCTTATCCTTGGTTGCTGAGTGACTGCTCAAGCGGGCCAGGAGGCCTGTTAAACATGCACCATCGTGCCTTCGTCTTCGTTCAGCACGACCCGGCGAAGCGCGCCTTCCTTGAAGATCGAAAAAACCTTGATCGGCAGTCTCTGATCCCGGCAGAGCGCAAGTGCCGTGGCGTCCATCACGTTCAAACGGCGCGAGATTGCCTCGTCAAAGCTGATGCTCTGGTAGCGCTGTGCGTCGGGCACCTTGGCCGGATCTGCACTGTAAACGCCATCAACCTTGGTGGCCTTGAGGACGATTTCGGCACCGATCTCCGCACCCCGGAGTGCCGCCGCCGTGTCAGTGGTGAAAAACGGATTGCCGGTTCCGGCCGCAAAGATCACGACCTTACCTTCTTCCAAATATCGCAAAGCCTTTGGCCGGATATAGGGCTCGACAACCTGCTCGATCTTCAGTGCGGATTGAACTCTCGCAACGACCCCGACCTGGCGCAGGGAATCCTGCAGGGCCAGGGAATTCATGACAGTCGCCAACATGCCCATGTAATCCGCAGTGGCGCGGTCCATGCCCATCGCACCCGGCGCCAGGCCTCGGAAAATATTACCGCCGCCGATCACGATCGCGATCTCGACGCCAAGCGTCCCGATGTCTGCGATTTCCCTGGCCATGCGCTCGATCGTTGCGCGATTGATTCCATAGGAATCCTCACCCATCAACGCTTCGCCCGAAAGCTTCAGCAGCACCCGCCGATACGCAGATCGAGGCTGGGAGGCATCAAGGCCTTGTGCGTCTGATGGATTACCCGCCGCTACCGGATTCAAACTCACGCCCGCCTCCCGTTCGATGATTTTGTTCTACTTCTGTCGTGACCGCCAAGCCGAACCGCTTGCAGCGTGTCAGACCCCAGCCTCGTACGCAGACGCGCGACCGGGGTCTTTCAACGCTAATTATCTACGAATCAACGGCCCGCTGCCGCAGCTTGTGCAGCCACCTCAGCGGCAAAGTCGGAGACTTTCTTCTCGATGCCCTCGCCCACCACGTACAGCGTAAAGGTTGGAACCGATGCAGACTTCGCTTTGAGCAACTGCTCGACGGTGACCTTGTCATCCTTAACGAAAGGCTGGCCAAGCAAGGTAACCTCCTTCAGGTACTTCTGCACCGCGCCCTCGACCATCTTGGCAACAATCTCGGCTGGCTTACCCGACTCGGCAGCCTTTTGTTGTGCAATGGAACGCTCTCGCGCAACGTCATCCGCAGGCACGCCTTCGAGTGACAGCGACTTGGGCTTGTTGGCGGCAATGTGCATAGCCAGATCCTTGGCCAGATCCGAACTCCCCCCCACAAGATCAACCAGTACGCCGATCTTGCTGCCGCCATGCACATAGCTGGACAACTGGCCCTGCGCCTCGATTCGCACGAAGCGCCGAATGCTCAGATTCTCGCCGATCTTTCCAATCAGCGCGGTACGAATTGTTTCGATGGATTCGCCATTGACCTCTAGCGCAGACAGCGCGGCAACGTCGGCCGGGTTGTTTTGCGCCACGAGTTTGGCTAACGATGCTGCAAGAGCAATGAAGTCATCATTCTTCGCAACAAAGTCGGTCTCGCAGTTCAGTTCGACCATCGCACCCAGCTTGGCATCATCAGCGATGAACAGACCCACAATGCCTTCGGCAGTGACCCGGGAGGCGGCCTTGGAGGCTTTGCTACCGAGTTTGACCCGTAAAATTTCTTCAGCCTTGGCCATATCGCCAGCTGCTTCGGTCAGTGCTTTCTTGCACTCCATCATCGGTGCGTCGGTTTTTTCGCGCAGTTCCTTGACCATGCTTGCGGTAATGTCCGCCATGCTTGTTCTCCTATTTCAACGGTGGTCAATTTTTGCCACCGGAATGAATGCATTAAATCTCTGATTTCTCGGGGGACGGTCGCCCTGGACGGCTCGAGCCCCAAGAAAACGGGGCTGAACATGCCAGCCCCGCATTGGATCGAGCAAGACGGGAATCAGTCCGCTTGATCTTCCTCGACCTCAACGAATTCCTCGTCACCATCCTCGCTGCCGACAATCTCCTGCAGCGAGGCATTACGGCCCTCCAGAATTGCGTCTGCCACGCCACGGGCATACAGACGAATCGCCTTGCCCGAGTCGTCATTCCCCGGGATCACGTGCGTGATGCCGTCCGGCGAATGGTTGGTGTCGACAACGGCAATGACCGGGATGCCCAGCTTGAGCGCTTCGGTGACAGCAATCTTGTGATAGCCGACGTCGATCACGAACAGCGCGTCGGGAAGACCGCCCATATCCTTGATGCCGCCCAGGCTGGTATTGAGCTTGGTCATTTCGCGCTGGAACATCAGCGCTTCTTTCTTGGGCATCCGCTCGAATCCACCCTCGGCTACTGTCGCTTCCATGTCCTTCAAGCGCTTGATCGAGGTTTTGACGGTCTTGAAGTTAGTCAGCATGCCGCCCAACCAACGCTGGTCCACATAGGGCATACCGCAACGCTGAGCTTCCTCGGCCAGAATTTCGCGGGCCTGACGCTTGGTTCCGACGAACAGCACCGTGCCGCGATTAGCCGACAGTTGGCGAACGTACTTCATCGCACCCTGGTAAAGGTCCAGGGTCTTTTCGAGGTTGATAATATGGATCTTGTTGCGATGGCCAAAAATATAGGGGGCCATCTTGGGATTCCAGAAGCGCGTCTGGTGACCAAAGTGCACACCGGCTTCCAGCATTTGCCGCATCGTGACGGACATTTGCAATACTCCGAACAGGGTTGGGACTTACACTTTCGCCAAGCCCGAAGCCTTTTGGACACTCCCGGAAAGCCCCGCCCCCGTGCGCTGCACGATCGACGCAGACAATCCGAAAACGTCCCAGACGATTTCGGGACCCCAGTGGGGCAAAAGTGCGCGTTTTTTAGCTAAACCATGCCTGCGAAGGCAAGGCAGCTAACCTATAATCATAGCATGACCATTACCATCAAAGACCAATTCGAGGTCGACGCCATGCGAACCGCCGGTCGGCTCGCCTCCGAAGTTCTCGATTACATCACGCCCTTTGTGAAGTCGGGCATCACCACCGGCGAACTGGAC
>JAURMJ010000166.1 GCA_030830765.1 Quisquiliibacterium sp. | reverse complement strand
CTGGACGCGATGCTGCGCGCAGCCGGCGGCGGACTGATTGTGCTGCATGATGATGCGCGCAATGCGATACCCAAGCTTGCTGCACAGCTGGGGGTTGAGGCGGTTTATGTGAACCATGACTACGAACCGCATGCGGTTGCGCGCGATCTCGCCGTGCAGCAGGCACTGCAGAGCGACGGGCGGATCTTGTGCACTTTCAAGGATCAGGTGATCTTCGAAAAGTCGGAGGTCCTGACCGGCGCTGGCAAACCGTTCTCGGTCTTCACGCCTTACAAGAACGCCTGGCTTAAGCGAATGAGCGAGCAGGCTGTGACTGAATGTCGGGTTCAGTTTGACGGCAAACTGGGCAATCCGCAGGCCTTGTCTCAACCGATGCCGACCCTGCAGGCGCTCGGGTTTGAGCGGACCAATCTATCCGAGATGAAGATCCCGACCGGCAGCAGCGGCGCAGTCAAACTGCTTGACGAGTTCTCCGAGCGGATCGGTCAGTACCATGAGACCCGGGATTTTCCGTCGGTGCGCGGACCGTCCTATCTGTCAGTGCATCTGCGTTTCGGTACGGTCTCGATCCGCCGTCTTGTCCGCCTTGCCCTGCAGGTGCAGCGCGCCGACCCTGCTGCCGCTGAAGGGGCAAGAATCTGGCTGTCTGAGCTGATCTGGCGAGATTTTTACTTTCAGATCCTGCATCACCATCCGCACGTCGCCAAGCAGGCGTTCCGGTCCGAATACGACCGGATCAGCTGGGAGCGCGGCCCGCAGGCCGACGCGGCTTTCGCGGCATGGTGCGAGGCCCGCACCGGCTATCCGCTGGTCGATGCAGCGATGGCGCAGCTCAATCACAGCGGCTACATGCATAACCGGCTGCGCATGGTGACCGCCTCGTTCCTGGTCAAGGATCTGGGAATCGACTGGCGACGCGGTGAGGCCTATTTCGCGCAGCACCTGAATGATTTCGATCTGGCGGCCAACAACGGGGGCTGGCAGTGGGCCTCATCGAGCGGCTGCGATGCCCAGCCCTGGTTCAGAATCTTCAACCCGATCACCCAATCGACGAAGTTCGATGCGCGGGGCGGCTTCATTCGACGTTATCTGCCGCAACTGGCCGGCCTGTCGGACAAGGTGATTCATGCGCCCTGGCTGGCAAGCCCACTTGAGCTTGCCGCCGCCGGCATCACCCTCGGCAAGGACTATCCGTACCCGATTGTCGACCATGCCAGTGCGCGCGAGCGCACGCTGGCCCGCTATGCGGTTGTCAAGACTCAGAGCGCAGACGGACAACCGTCTTCGTAGTGTCAGCGGATTGGGATCTTCAGCGGGTCGGGCTGGTCGCCACCGATGAGCGCCGCGCAGTCAACCCGGCCACATGCCGCAACAGTTCGTCTTCGGCATAGGGCTTGCCCAGGTAGACATTGACTCCGAGCGACTTGGCAAAATCACGATGCTTGCTGGCGGTTCTGGACGTAATCATGATGATCGGGATCTTCGCGTAGCGACTGTCGCGACGGATATTGCGAGTCAGATCAAAACCATCCATGCGTGGCATTTCGATATCGACCAGCATGACGTCAGGGGTTTCTTCGGGCATCAGGCGTAGCGCATCGACGCCGTCGCGAGCCAGCACGACGCGATAGCCCTCCCGCTGCAGCAATCGCTGCGTGACCTTGCGCACAGTCAGCGAGTCGTCAACCACCATCACCAGCGGTGGCTGCGAGTCGGCAAGCATCGCCGAAATGGCCGGCTCATCCAGCGTACGCTGCAGCAGCATGCCGGCCGTAGGCTGCGCGAAAGCAACCGGGTTGATGATCAGCACAACCTCACCGGTGCCGAGTACTGTTGCGCCGGTGATGCCGCGAATGCGTGAGACCTGCGCCCCGACGCCCTTGACGACGACATCCTGATTCGGGGTGACCTCGTCGCAATGAAGCGCGATTCGCTGACTGCCGGAACGGATGATCAGCACCGGCGCATGATGCTGGGCCGATGGGGAAACATCCGAAAGTTCGACCAGCGTGCCCAGATAGTAGATCGGTACACGCTCGTCATGCCATTCCAGAGACCGACGCTCATGGGCCGCGGCCAGCACCTGGGGCTTGAGCTGCAGCACCTCCTCAACACTGGAAGATGAAATTGCATAGCGGGCACGCCCCGCGCTGGTCAGCACCACCTGGGACACCGCCAAGGTCAGTGGCAGCACGATTCGGAATGACGTGCCCTTGCCCGGGTGCGTCTGGGTTTCGATGCGACCACCAAGTCCCGCAACCTCGGAGCGCACGACATCCATGCCGACACCGCGACCGGCAATCTCGGTGACCTGCGCCGCCGTCGTAATCCCGGGCATGAAGATGAGATCTGCCAATGCGCGATCAGTGGGCGCATCCTGCGCCGAAAGCAGACCGGCGATGACCGCCTTTTCCCGGATTCTCGCCAGATCGAGTCCGGCACCGTCGTCAGCAAAAATCATCTGCACGTCACGCCCTTCCTGGCGGACCTCGATCGACAGTTGCCCGATTTCTCCCTTGCCGGCAGCAAGACGTGCCTGGCTCGGCTCGATCCCGTGAGTGACCGCGTTTCTCAGCAGATGTTCGATCGGCCCGACCATCCGCTCAAGGATGCTGCGATCCAATTCCACGCCCGCGCCCCGAATCTCCAGGTGAACAAGCTTGTCCAGTTCGCGGGCAGTCTGGCGCACAACGCGGTAGAGGCGATCCGAGACCGACCCGAAACGAACCATACGCACCCGCATCAGATTCTGCTGCAGATCCCGCAGCACATGACCCTGACGATAGAGATCCTGCGAGGCATCTTCGAGGCTGCGCACCGCATTTTGCTGAACGGTTGCGACGTCATTGACCGATTCGGCCAGCATCCGCGCAAGCTCCTGGAACCGTGTGTACCGATCGAATTCGAGCGGATCGAAAGCCCGATCATGTTCCTTTTGCTGAGCAATCCGCGTCTGAATCTGGGTCTCAGCCTGAATTTCGATCTCTCGCAAATGCGAACGCAGGCGGTTCACATTCTCGGTCAGCTCGCCCATCGACTGACGCAATCCGGACAATTCGTTATCCAGGCGCGAACGGGCAATGGACACCTCGCCTGCCTCATTGACCAGACGATCAAGCAGATCGGCTCGCACGCGGATCAGCGGCTGCGAGCGTCGATCCACTTCCGCGCCTGGCGCAGGGGCCATCCGCTCAGGGACAGCAGTCTGCTGTCCGGGTTCGTCAGCCTGCAGCGCTCTCGCAGTCGAATCTGATTCTTCAGTCAGCTGCGCCATCGACTCCTGGATCGGCGGCAGCTCCGACTCCATCGGTGTCGGGACCAGACCCTCCTCAATCATCGCTTGGGCTAGTTCGGCTGCCATGCCGTGGGCACGTGCCCTGAGTTTCTCGAACAACGCGACGGCCTGGTCATGGTCGCTGATCAGTTCGTCGACCTGCGCAGCAGACACCGATGGGAGCGTCAGCAAGGCCTCGATCCGCGTCTCGATCTCATGGAGCATCTGCCCGAGCGCGAGCGCACCGGCCATGCGCGCACTGCCCTTGACCGTATGCAACTGCCGCATCAGCGTATGGGCATGACCGCGATCATCCGGGTGTGCCACCCAGCGACGCAGATTTTCGCCAATCTGCGGCAGATGGTCACTGGCCTCTTCAACGAAGACCGGCAGCAGTTCGTCATCGATTTCATCAGCCGGCAAGGGGATCGCCGCCGTGGAGATCGACTGCGTGGACTCATCATCATCGGCTGAGCTGACCGCCATGACGTCCGCAGTTTCTTGCGAAAACTGCTCCGGAATTTCGCCAGGCAGCTCAGCCTGAACCGGCGGTCGCGCAGCTCCCCTGCTGTCAATCACAACCCTCGGCTCAAGGTCTGCGGCCTCGAACCCACCAGGCACATCGATCAGCACGGCCTCTTCGAACTGCTCCTGCTGAGGGGGCAGCTCGAATTCGAATTCCTGCTCGGTCAGCAGCAACTCGGGCTCTGCAGGGACCGGAGCAGGCGCAGTCTTCTCGGGCGCAGTCCAGCGTGCGTGCAGGGCCTGGGCCATCTCGAGTGCCTGCGGCTCGTCCTTGGGCAGCATGCCCCCGGCGTACTGATGAAGCATCGATCGGATCCGATCAGCCACATGAACCAGCGTGTCCAGATCCTCGACAGCGACCTCAGCGCCTGACCCCTGTCGGGCCAGCATCGCGTTTTCAAGCAACTTGGCAAGCTGCTGCACCTGCGTCAGAGACATGATCGCCGAGCTGCCAGCCAGCGAGTGCGCAGCCCGAATCGCAGGCTCCGTCGCGCCACGTCCAGGCTGCTGGCGCCATTGAGCAGCATCTGCGCAAAGCGTCTCAATCAGACCATCAGCCTCCGCGAGGAAGATCAGGTACAGCGGGCGGCTGACCTGAGTGTCACCGATCTCGATTGTCTCGTCGGGCGCAACAGCTTCTTGGATGTCGAGTGAATCTTGCGAGTCTGCAGCGCTTCCAATCTCGATCGTCTCGTTGTCTGTTTCGTCTGCCTCGTGCACCTCAGCAGGCGATTGAGCCTCTTCAATTTCAATCTGAGCATTGGATACCGGGAGGACCTCTGCCCCGATCGGCCCACCGCCGAATTCGATACTGTGCAGTACCTTCGTAGCCTCAAGCAACGGCTCAGGATCGATCACCCGCTCGGCGCGGGCATTGCCGACCAGCAGTGCGATCCAGGCACCCATCTGGACGAGCGCTTCGTCGACCAGATCATTAAGCGCCTCGTTCACGGCGTGCCCCTCGGCCAGCCATTGGTTCAGCAGGTCCTCCAGCGCCCACGCCGCCTGGCCGAAGCGCTCCAGGCCGACCATTCGGCTGGAACCCTTCAGCGTGTGGAAACCACGCCGGATCGTCGCAAGATGCTCCATTTGTGTCGGGTCATGACGCAAGAGCATCGCGCCTTGCGTGACGTTATCCAGAACCTCGGCCGCTTCGGTCAGGAAGATTTCCAGCAATTCGGAATCAGTGGATGCCGAAGGCTCCTGCGGTTGCTCGGCGTGGTGTGTGCCGACCCAATCGACCCGCTCAAGCTGCGGTTCAATGGCGGTCTCAGTCTTGAGCAGGGGTTCAAACGCCGGGACACCTTCAGAGAGCGGAGCGGGCTCTGCATGAGGCGTTACTTCAGGTGCTGGCGTTACCTCCGATGCTGGCGTTGCGTCCGATGCTG
>JAURMJ010000165.1 GCA_030830765.1 Quisquiliibacterium sp. | reverse complement strand
TTGAAGACTATTGGTGATCAGTCAGTCGAAATTGCACTGCACGCCGACGTGCTCGTCGCAGTGACCGTGACGGTGGTCGGCGAGACCGCCTGACACCAGCCGGCGGTGTTTGCGGCTGCATTTTGCAGCCGGAAGCACGCCCGCAAGACAGGAGGCCTCGGCCTCCTTTTTTGTTTTACGTGCCGGGTGCTTGAAGTGCGGCGCGGCTTCGGTACCATTGCTCAATGTCTGCAATCCCCGCACCAGAAAATTCCCGCCCCGGCGTCTCGCTCGACCGTGAAATTGCAGCGCTCAGGCTGCCACCGCATTCTGTCGAGGCGGAACAGTCCGTGCTGGGAGGGTTGTTGCTTGATAACAGCGCCTTTGATCGAGTCGCTGATGTCCTGCGCGAAGACGATTTCTACCGCTACGACCACAAGCTGATCTGGCAACGCATCTCCAAACTCATTGAGCGAGGGCAACCTGCTGATGTGGTCACGGTGTTCGAGAGCCTTCAAACACAGGGTAAGGCCGATGAGGTCGGCGGTCTTCAGTACCTCAACGCACTGGCCCAGGAGACGCCCTCAGCCGCGAATATCAGGCGATATGGCGAGATTGTGCGCGATCGCGCGATCCTGCGGAAGCTGATCTCCACGGCTGACGAGATTGCAACGAATGCGCTGAATCCGGAGGGCAGGGAAACCCGTCAGTTGCTCGATGAGGCCGAGTCGCGGATTTTTCAGATATCCGAAGATGGCGCCCGCGGTGCCGCAGGTTTTCAGGGGTTGCAAGATCTGCTGGGCAAGGTCGTTGAGCGGGTCGACGCGCTATACAGTCAGGCCAATCAAAGCGATGTCACAGGGGTTCCCACCGGCTTTACCGACCTGGATCGCATGACTTCAGGTCTTCAGCCGGGTGATCTGGTCATCGTCGCTGGCCGCCCGTCAATGGGTAAGACCTCGATCGCACTGAACATGGGCGAACATGTCGCTATCGATCAGGGTCTGCCCGTGGCGGTCTTCAGTATGGAGATGGGGGCTACCCAGCTCGCGATGCGCATGGTCTGCTCAGTCGGGCGTCTTGACCAGCAGCGCTTCCGGACTGGTCGCCTGATTGATGACGACTGGCCGCGACTCACCAGCGCAATCCAGAAAATGCAGGAAGCGCAGTTGTTTATCGATGAGACGCCGGCGCTGAACTCGCTTGAGCTGCGCGCCCGTTCGCGGCGGCTCTCGCGTCAATGCGGGCAGCTTGGCATGGTCATCGTCGATTATCTTCAGCTGATGTCATCGGCATCATCGGGCGAGAACCGGGCGACCGAAATCTCCGAGATCTCACGCGGTCTGAAAGCACTGGCCAAGGAGCTGAACTGCCCGGTGGTCGCGCTTTCCCAGTTGAATCGCTCCCTGGAGCAACGACCGAACAAGCGTCCGGTGATGTCCGACCTTCGCGAATCCGGTGCCATTGAACAGGACGCGGATGTCATCCTGTTCATCTACCGCGACGAGGTCTACAACCCCGATTCGGCGGACAAGGGCACCGCCGAAGTGATCATTGGCAAGCAGCGCAACGGTCCGATCGGGACCGTGCGACTGACCTTCGTCGGTCAGTACACCAAGTTTGAGAATTTCGCGGCGCTCTGATCGGTTCGTTCTACAGCACGTCTGCTGCAAAATCTGCGAGTCTTGAGCGCTCTCCGCGCTGCAGCGTCACGGTGCCCGAGTGCACCCAGCCCTTGAACCGATCGACCACATAGGTCAGCCCTGACGAACCTTCCGTCAGATAGGGGGTGTCGATCTGCCCGATGTTGCCCATGCAGATCACCTTGGTGCCTGGTCCGGCTCGAGTGACCAGCGTTTTCATCTGCTTGGGCGTCAGGTTCTGCGCTTCGTCGATGATCAGAAACTTGTTGATGAACGTGCGCCCACGCATGAAGGACATCGCCTTGACTTTCACGCGGGAGCGGATCAGATCATGCGTGCTGGAACGCCCCCATTCCCCGGCGCCCGACTCTCCCTGGTTCAGCACTTCGAGGTTGTCCTCCAGCGCACCCATCCAGGGCTGCATCTTTTCCTCTTCGGTCCCCGGCAGGTAGCCGATGTCCTCGCCGACTGGCACGGTCGCCCGCGTCATGATGATCTCGGTGTAGCGGCGCGATTCAATTACCTGGGTCAGGGCCGCCGCCAGTGTCAGCAAGGTCTTGCCAGTGCCGGCCTGGCCGAGCAACGTGACAAAGTCGACTTCCGGATTCATCAGCAGATTCAACGCGAAGTTCTGTTCGCGATTGCGGGCCGTGATACCCCAGACCGCGTTCTTGTGGTGTCCGTAGTCGCGCAGCGTCTGCAGCACGGCGGTCTGGCCGGTGAGTTCCTTGACCTGGGCCAGCAGCGGTTGCTCGCCTTCGGTGTAGACGAACTGGTTGATCATCATTGTGCTGACTACCGGTCCCTTGATCCGATAGTAGGTCGAGCCACCGTTTTGCCAAGACTCAATGTCCTTGACGTGTGCTTCCCAGAAATCATCGGGCAGGCGCAGTGTGCCGCCGTACAGAAGATCGGTGTCTTCAAGGACCTGATCATTCCGGTAGTCCTCCGCTGGCAGGCCGAGCGTGCGGGCCTTGATCCGCATGTTGATGTCCTTGGACACCAGCACAACATCGCGCTCCGCAAATCGTTCGTGCAACGCGCGGACGACGCCAAGGATCTGGTTGTCTGCCTTGCCGGCCGGCAGGGTGCTGGGCAGCATCGCGACAATGGCCTGCGTCTGGAAGTGGAGGCGACCGCCCGCCTCGCGATTGCCCAGTGCAGACAGTTCGATGCCTTCCTCGATCGGTCGATCGGTCGAGGCCAGCATCGCATCCAGCGTGCGGCTGACTTGACGGGCGTTGCGCGAAACCTCAGACATGCCGCGTTTATGGTTGTCCAACTCCTCCAACGTCATCATCGGCAGATAGACGTCATGTTCAGCAAACCGATACAGACTGGACGGATCGTGCATCAGGACATTGGTATCCAGCACAAACAGTTTGGGACGGTCGCGCGTCGGGTGGGCAGCGGAGGATGTGATCTTGCTCTTTGCCTGAGCCTTCTGTCCGGGTCTGCCCGTGCCAGGCGACTTTTTCAAGTCCGCGGGTGACGTCTTGCCCTGACCTGCAGAGACGGCACTGACCTGAGGCGTGGGTGCTGCAAAGCTCTGGGGGGGCGACGCCTGAATCCCTGCCTCGCGCGCGGGGATTTCTCGTGCGGCGGACGGCGCTTGCACCGCGATGGCCGTCTCGGCTGTCCGTCCAGTGGATTGTTTCTTCAGCCTGTTTGCCGTGGCAGGTGTCGGCTTCAGACGACTCTTCTCCAGCATGCTGGGATCCAGCAGCATGGCCGGTTTACTGGGGGCTTTGGGTAGCGGCATGGTGTCAGGCGTAAAAAAACCGCCCTGCCTGCATGAATCGGCAGTTGGCGGTTGCGAAGGACTTCAGGTCTTGGGCAGGTACCGGACCCGTTGAATGTGAATGCATCATCCGATTGATCGTACGAACTCCAGCACCTGGGCAACATGGCCCGGGACCTTGACTCCGCGCCACTCGCGGACCAGCCGGCCTTCAGCGTCGATGACGAAAGTCGATCGCTCGATGCCTCGGACCTGTTTACCGTACATATTTTTCATCTTGATGACGTCGAACAGCGTACAGAGGGATTCATCGGCATCGGTTTCAGTTTGATCTCTAACGGATTAACTAATAGATAATATACCATTTCAAAAAGGCAAGAGGGTTTGTAGTTAATCTGCGATCACTATGTCATCAATAAAAAGAATAGTTAATTCTTAT
>JAURMJ010000021.1 GCA_030830765.1 Quisquiliibacterium sp. | reverse complement strand
GTGCATTACCGGCCGATGTTCGGTAGCTTTGGCGGCGGGCTGAAAACCTCGATCACTTTTGTGTCACAGGCGGCGCTGGACACCGGCTCACTGGATTCGCTCAGGCTTGGAAAACGGCTCGAGGCAGTGCGCGGCTGTCGAACAGTGACCAAGGCCGACATGCTGCACAACCAGGCGACCCCGCACATTGAAGTGGATCCCGAAACCTACGAGGTGCGTGCGGATGGAGAATTACTGGTCTGTGAACCCGCGTCTGCGTTGCCGATGACTCAACGTTACTTTCTTTTTTGAATCATGATCGCCATTGAACGATTTGCGGACCACGATGCTGCGCCGGTTGATCGCATCGAAATGACTTTCGATGCGCGTTGCAGGAGCCGGTTTCGGATCACTTCGGCCCAGGGGCACGAATGCGGCGTTTTCCTGGAGCGCGGCACGGTCTTGCGTGGAGGGGACAAACTGCTGGCCGATGATGGTCGTGTCTTTGAAGTGGTGGCTGCGCCAGAGTCTTTGATGGAAGCCGTCAGCAAGGATCCGTTGTTGATTGCCAAGGCGGCTTACCACCTGGGTAATCGGCATGTTGCCGTACACCTTTTGCCCGACCGGCTGCGCTTTTCCGCCGATGCGGTGCTTGGCGCGATGGTGCATGGGCTTGGGCTTGAGGTGAGTGCCGTGGATGCTGCCTTCGAACCTGAAAGCGGCGCCTACGGATCGCACGGGGGGCATGCACACCCTCACGGTCACAGCAGCGACGGCGAGGGGCGGGGACCGCGTATTCACGATCATTTCCACGCGCAGTGAACGTCTCGCTGCTCAGGCTGCTGCAAATGTCCAGTCCGGCCTTGCCGGTCGGAGCCTACAGCTATTCGCAAGGGCTTGAATGGGCCATTGAATCCGGTGCCGTCTCCAACGAGACCACGACGCTCAGTTGGGTGTCTGACCAGCTTGAGTGGAATATCAGCCGTTTCGAAGTGCCGATGTTGGTGCGTCTGTTGGATGCGCACGCCAGCGGCGACGCTGTTCGTACCTTGCAGCTGGATGCCCTCTATCTGGCCAGTCGTGAAAGTGCGGAGCTTCGCGCCGAAACGCTTCAGATGGGTCATTCATTGCGCAGACTGATTCACGAGCTGCGGGAGTTTTCCGACAACTTTCTTCAGACTATCGATGCCGTCGAGGCACCTAGTTTTGTCTGGGTCTGGTCTGCACTGGCCTGTGAATGGGGCATCGACAAGCAGGATGCCCTCGCTGCCTGGATGTGGAGCTGGGCTGAAAACCAGGTCATGGCTGCAATCAAGGCAGTGCCCCTCGGGCAGGCGGCCGGTCAGCGGATTTTATTGACGATCGGCGCAAAGATTCCCGGATTGACCAGTGAGGCGATGGAGCTTCCAGATCACGACATGAGTAACTTCGCGCCGGGTTTTGCAATTGCCTGTGCGCAGCACGAGACGCAGTATTCGAGGATATTCAGATCATGAGTAAACAGGCTTTGCGGGTTGGGATTGGTGGGCCGGTCGGTTCAGGCAAGACGGCGCTGACGCTGGCCCTGTGTCAGGCGCTGCGCGATAAGTACAACATTGCGGCGGTGACTAATGACATCTACACCGAGGAAGACGCGCAGTTCCTGGTGCGCAACGCTGCCTTGTCCCCGGACCGGATCATCGGTGTCGAGACCGGTGGGTGCCCGCACACAGCGATCCGTGAGGACGCGTCAATCAATCTGGAGGCGGTTGATCGCCTGAATCGCCGCTTTCCAGGCCTTCAGATCGTCTTCATTGAAAGTGGCGGCGATAATCTGGCGGCTACTTTCAGCCCCGAGCTGTCTGATCTGACCCTGTACGTGATCGACGTCTCCGCGGGCGACAAAATCCCCAGGAAGGGGGGGCCGGGTATCACGAAGTCCGATCTGCTGGTCATCAACAAGATCGATCTGGCGCCCATGGTGGGTGCTTCGCTGGAAGTGATGGACCGGGACGCGCGCAAGATGCGAGGCACAAGGCCATTTCAGTTCACCAATATGAAGACCCGCGACGGGCTCGAACAGGTGATCGGTTTCATTGAACAGCAAGGCATGCTGCGCTGAGGGCGCCCAGGTTGGCAAGTCTGTCAGCGCTCGATCTGAAGTTGCTGCTGACCGTCTGAAGGCTTGGCGTGTGGCACTGACTGGCGCTCTGTAAGCGCCTGAGTTGTTACATCCCCCGATAATGCGCACACCTCGGGCGGCCATGGCAAGACATTCGACTGGTATCTTGCTTGCGCGGCAAGACAGGTTTGCCATGGCAGAGATAAAAAATCATCTGGAAGGGGGCAGCATGCAGGACGAATCACTGAAGGACGCAGTTGTCGCGGTTACTGGTTCCGGGCGTGGCATTGGCCGGGCGATCGCCACGGCGTTCGCGCGCCAGGGGGCTCGCATCGTGATCAGTGACATCAATGGTGACACCGCGAACGAGACCGCGCAGGCCCTGCGCGACAGCGGCGTTCAGGCAATCGGTATTCCAGCCGATGTCCGCAACGCGCAGGACTGCGAGGCACTGGTTGCGGCGGCGGTTGCGCAGTGGGGGCGTCTCGATGTGATGGTCTGCAATGCCGGCATCGTGCAGGTCAAGCCGTTCATGGATCTGACCGCTGCCGACTGGGACACGATGATGGGCGTGAACGTAACCGGTGTGTTCCTGACCATGCAGGCGGCCGCCGTTTCATGATGAAGCCGCCGTGGCGGTGTCACTGGACCAAGTCGGGAAAACTCCTCTCGTTGTGGATTTCAGTATCGCGCGGTCAGGCCGCGTTGTCGATGCCCAGTTCGCTCAGCTTGCGGTAGAGCGTCGAGCGGCCGATCCCCAGCCTGCGCGCCACTTCGGTCATGCGGCCGCGGTAGTGGCCGATGGCGAGGCGGATCACGTCGGC
>JAURMJ010000164.1 GCA_030830765.1 Quisquiliibacterium sp. | reverse complement strand
CTTGCGGTCGGATTCTGACTCCTGACAGGTGGCCCTTGTTACGACTCCTCAGCGCTGATCCGCCGCCTGCGCCGAGGACTGTGCAGCGCCGAAACGGCCAACACACCCTTTGAACGGACTCCCTATGCCGAGACACGCCACACCGACCAAGAACAAGCTGCAGCGCATGCGCAGACTGGCCAAGGTTCTGGTCGGCTCGATGTTTGCGGTCATTTTCGTAATCACCCTCGGAGGAAGTATGGGACTGCTGACAGGGAAAAGACCCGGATCGTCAGAGATCGGCGTGGCCGATGCCCGCCTCAAGCCAGTGCGCACCGATCGCAGCAATGCAGTGTCGAGTTTCGCAACAACGCCGTATCACCAAATCGCCCCGCTGAACACCGGTGATGACCCGCGCGCAGCATTCGAGGCGCTTGTCCAGGTCGTGAACGCCTCCCCGCGCACCCAGATCATCGACAAGCAGCCAGGCTACCTGTACGCCGAATTCACCAGCCGGGTGTTAAGGTTCGTCGACGATGTGGAATTTCTGCTCGATGAACCAGGCCGGGTCATTCACGTCAGATCAGCCTCGCGCCTCGGGCGTCTTGACTTTGGCGTCAATCGCGAGCGCATCGAAACCATTCGTACCGAACTAGCCGCCCGCATCGGGAGCGGCCCCAAAACCCCCCAACAAGGAGCAAGCAAGATGAGTCAACAGACAACGGCCTCTGGTCTGATTATTGAGGACGTCACGGTTGGATCCGGTGACGAGGCCAAGGCCGGACAGCGTGTTCGCGTGCATTACACGGGCTGGCTCTACAAGGATGGCCAGGTCGGCGCGAAATTCGATTCCAGCAAGGACCGCAACGACCCCTTTGTGTTCCCGCTGGGCGCAGGTCACGTGATTCGCGGCTGGGACGAAGGCGTCGCAGGCATGCGGGTCGGTGGTTCGCGCAAACTGATCATCCCGCCTGAACTCGGCTACGGCGCTCGTGGGGCCGGTGGCGTGATTCCCCCGAATGCGACGCTGCTGTTCGAGGTTGATCTGCTGGGTCTTTGATGGCCGACTGAGCTGCGCAGTAATTGATTGATGCAGGTCATCCGACCTGCAGTCACCTGAGCAAGGCTGGCCCGCTCGGCTAAAATTGTGGATTGCTCCCGATTCACGCCGCTGCGGCGTCGGGCCCACCGAAGAAGAGCCAATGAGCGCACCAGCCTCCCCCGCATCCGTCTCGAATTTCATCCGCACGCTGATCGATGCGGACCTGTCCGCGAACCGGTTCGCCGATCGTCAATGGGCCGGCCATCCTGGCCTTGCCGCGCAGCATCGGGCCGGTCAGCCGGATTCGGCAAAGATCCGGACCCGCTTCCCCCCTGAGCCGAACGGCTATCTGCATATCGGCCACGCCAAGTCGATCTGTCTGAACTTCGGGCTGGCCCGCGACTATGGCGGTGTCTGCCACCTGCGGTTCGACGACACGAACCCGGTCAAAGAAGACCAGGAGTATGTCGACGGCATTCTTGAGGCGGTGCAGTGGCTCGGGTTTGACTGGAAGCACGGCAGCGACGAAAACCTCTATTTCGCGAGTGACTACTTCGAGCGGCTTTATGAATTCGCCGAGTATCTGGTGCAGGCAGGGCATGCCTATGTCGACTCGCAGGATGCCGATGGCATTCGCGCCGGACGCGGCACACTGACCGAAGCCGGAGTCAACTCCCCGTTCCGGGATCGGCCTGCCTCCGAGAGTCTTGCGCTGTTGCGCGAAATGCGTGACGGCAAGCATGCGGAAGGCTCTCATGTGCTGCGGGCCCGGATCGACATGGCCTCGCCAAACATGAACCTGCGCGACCCGGTGCTCTACCGGATTCGCTTTGCCGAGCACCATCGCACTGGCGATGCCTGGTGCATCTATCCGATGTACGACTATGCGCATCCGATCTCCGATGCGCTGGAAAACATCACGCATTCAATCTGCACGCTGGAATTCGAGGATCATCGGCCGCTGTACGACTGGCTGCTCGAGCGCCTGGCCGACGGCGGTCATTTCGACAGGCCCTTGCCGCAGCAGATCGAGTTCGCGCGCCTGAACCTGACCTACACCGTCACCAGCAAGCGCCGCCTTCAGGAACTGGTCCAGCTCAAGCTGGTTGATGGTTGGGACGACCCGCGCATGACCACGCTGGTCGGCCTGCGCCGACGCGGCTACTCGCCTGAGGCGATCCGCCTGTTCTGTGACCGGATCGGCGTCTCGAAGGCCGACTCCTGGATCGACATGGGCGTACTCGAACAGGCCCTGCGCGACGACCTGGAGGGCAAGGCCGGTAAAGCGATCGCCGTCCTGGATCCGCTCAAGCTGGTCATCACGAACTGGCCGCAGGATCTGGTCGAGACCTGCACCGCACCAGTTCACCAACAACACCCGCAACGGGGTCTGCGTGAATTTCCGATCTCGCGCGAGTTGTGGATCGAACGCGAGGATTTCGCCGAACAGCCACCGAAGGGTTATTTCCGGCTGTTCCCGGGCAACATGGTTCGCCTGCGCTATGGCCATGTGATCAGATGCACCGGCTGCGAGAAGGATGAGCATGGCAACGTGACCGAGGTCCATGCCGAGCTGATGCCGGACTCCAGATCGGGAACGCCGGGTGCCGACAATTACAAGGTCAAGGGCAACATTCACTGGGTCAGCGCGCAGCATGCGCTGACCGCTGAAATCAGGCTGTATGACCGGCTCTTCAACGAGCCGACCCCAGACGCCGGCGGTCGCGACTGCAAGCAGGCGCTGAACCCGGATTCATGCCGCGTCGTGAAGGCAATGCTGGAGCCGTCCTTGCGCGATGCCTCACCTGAGCAGCGCTTCCAGTTTGAGCGTCACGGCTACTTCGTTGCCGACCGTCACGACTCAAAACCGGGACAGCCGGTTTTCAATCGGGCAGTCTCGCTCAAAGACTCCTGGGGCTCGGGCAAAAAGGGCTGATCATCCCTGCTTGAGCACCGCATCGGCCACATAGGCGTTGGTCTGACGCTCCTGCCCGAACGTGGACATCGGACCGTGTCCAGGCACGAATGCCACCTCGTCACCGAGCGGCCAGAGCTTGCCGGTGATCGAATCGAGCAGCTCCTGATGATTGCCACGTGGAAAATCGGTGCGACCGATTGAGCCTTGGAAGATCACATCCCCGACGATGGCCAACTGCTGTTCGCGATGAAAGAAGACCACATGCCCCGGCGTATGCCCCGGCGTATGGATCACTTCCAGCGTGATGTTGCCGAACTGAACCGTGTCACCGTCCTCGAGCCAGCGATCCGGCATGAACAGTTCCAGCGGCGGAAAGCCGTAATTCTTGCCCTGCGTAGGCAACTGGTCGATCCAGAACTTGTCCGCGGCATGCGGACCCTCCAGCGGGACGCCGTGCCGATGGGCAAACTCGCCGGCCTGACCGCAGTGGTCCAGATGACCGTGCGTCAGGAAAACCTTCTCGAGGCGAGCTCCGGTCTTGGCGAGTGTCTCTTCGATCCGGTTCAGATCGCCACCGGGATCAAAAACTGCGGCAGTGCCGCTCTCCTCGCAGATCATCAACGTGCAGTTCTGCACGAACGGAGTGACTTGAATGATGGCAAGTTTCATCAGAGTTCCGACTGAGTGAACGCCCATTGCATAAGTTGACGCTCATGAAAGTGAAGGATCAGTTGGCCGACGGCTGCTCGAGAAACTGATCAAGCACCCGCCCACCAACATCCGTGACGCGTATGCGCACCGGAATCAGCTGCAGATCGTACCCGAGCCAGATGTCAATGCGGTTGTCATCCGATTTGCGAGGGGCCGTGCGCTCAAGGTGCAGCGCCCTGATCGTCCCGCTCTCGGTCTGCAGCAGCACATCGCCGTGGCTCGTATAACTGGTCAATTCGAGGTCGCCAGTCGTCAATTCAGGGATCTCGATCACCGCGCCGCTGACAAACCTTTCGGGATAGGTGCGGGCCAGCAATCCAAGCTGGATCAGCACCGAGAGCCGGTCCTGCGCTCCTTGCACCAGCCGCACCGACCGATTGTCGGCAAAGCTGACCAGGCCGACTTTCAGATCAACACTCAACGAGCGCTCAGGACGCTTGCCGCGCCGCTCCGAATAATGCTCCGGCATCAGACCAAGAGCGGAGATCTGGCCGGTACTACGCTGAGTCAGCACCCCTGAATAGAACAAGGCGGTCAACCCCGCAGCTCGGCCCTCAGTCTTGAGCTGGTAACGATCACCGTCGATGCCGATTGCGTAGTCCAGCGTAGCCACCTGATAGCCCTCGCGGTAGTCGCCGTAATGCACGACGAAACGCCAGCGCCCCTTGGGTGGCATCGGCAATGGCGGGACCCCCTGCTTGGCCGGCCCGGCTGTCTGGCCAGACGCGGCCCCTGACTGGGCACCGATCTGCGGGGCGTCGAACGTGGCATTCCTGGCCGCGCCCTCGGTCGCTACCCCGGCGGATTTCCCTGCGGCACTCCCGGTGGCGTTCCCTGCGGCACCTCGGGCGGTCTCCCCTGCAGGCACGTCGGATGTTCCGTCCTGAGCCCATCCCATGAAATCATCAGGAGAGATCGGCACCATCGTCGACTCGGCGGGCGCGAGCGCCTCAGTCCGGGTGATCGCGCTTTCGCTGACCGACGGTCCCGGCGTTGGCGCAGCCGTCGCCTTGCGGCCAAGCTTTGCAGGCTGGTCAGCGTCAGGTTTGGGTGCAGGCTTCGGAGGCTTGGGCTTTGTAGGTTCAGGCTTTGTAGGTTCAGGCTTTGTAGGTTCAGGCTTTGTAGGTTCAGGCTTT
>JAURMJ010000163.1 GCA_030830765.1 Quisquiliibacterium sp. | reverse complement strand
CGCTGACCAGCTTCTGCCTGGCTCCGCATGCGCCTTACACCCTGGCAGACCGCAGCTTCGAGCGCATCGCCCGACTGACCGGAGAGCTGGGCCTGCCGGTTCACTGTCATGTCCATGAAACCGTTCAGGAGATCGATGAGTCGCTGACGCAACATGGAGAGCGCCCTCTGGCCCGCCTGGCCCGGCTCGGCATCGTCGGTCCCGAACTGATTGCCGTCCATGCGGTTCATCTGGAAGAACAGGAACTTGAACTGCTGGCCCGCAACGGTGCCTCGATTGTTCATTGCCCGCACTCAAACCTGAAGCTTGCCAGCGGCATCGCCCCAACGGTCCGGATGCTTGAACACGGCATCAACGTGGCGCTCGGAACCGACGGGTCGGCCAGCAATAACCGGCTGGACCTGCTCGGGGAGGCCCGCACGGCTGCCCTGCTGGCCAAGGGAACCAGCGGCCACGCTGATGCATGGCCCGCAACCGCCATCCTGGAAGCCATGACGCTGGGCGGAGCCCGCGCCCTCGGTCTTGGTGACCGGATCGGGTCGATCGAGCCGGGCAAGCAGGCGGATCTGGTCAGTTTTGAGTTGGACGGCCCGGCCTTGTCGCCGGTTTACGATCCGATCTCGCAGTTGATTTACGCTGCAGGCCGGGAAAACCTGCGCGAGAGCTGGATCGCTGGAGATCATGTTGTGCATGAGCAACAGCTGCATCATGGGGCTGCTCGGCAGCGAGTTGGCGAGGTGGTTGCCCGCTCCCGCCTGTGGCAGAATCGAGTCAATGAGATTCTGCAGCCGACCTGACAACGGGTTTGTTCGGCCTGAGTCCCTTTGGATCAGTCGGTCCAGAGTTCTAATTCATACATCGTTCACGCGAGGAGCAACATGAAAAAGTTGGTCGTGCTTAAGTCCCTGGTTGCCGCGTCGCTGCTGGCAGCGTCCGGTTTTGCAACTGCAGCCGGTCACGGCGAAAACCCCTATGTGATGTCGTCCGACGGCAGCATCACCAAGACCGGCACCGGCATGTGCCTGCGCACCGGCTATTGGACGCCTGCTGCAGCCCAGTCTTACAAGCGCCCGGGCCAGAAGTTCGCGGTCGGTTGCGAGTGCGACAAGGACCTGATGCCCAAGGCTGTCTGCACGCCGCCGGCACCCAAGAAAGCTGCCCCGGCCCCGGCTCCGAAGCCCGCTCCCAAGAAGCCGGCTCCGAAGCCCATGAGCCAGAAGGTCACCTTCGCGGCTGATGCGTTCTTCGATTTCGACAAGTCTGTCGTCAAGCCGGAAGGCAAGCAGAAGCTGGATGGCCTGGTCGCCAACCTCAAGGGCGTCACACTGGAAGTCATCATCGCCGTCGGTCACACTGACTCGGTCGGTAGCGATGCCTATAACCAGAAGCTGTCGGTCCGCCGCGCTGAAGCTGTCAAGGCCTATCTGGTCAGCAAGGGAATCGCCGCCAACCGGATCTACACGGAAGGCAAAGGCGAGAAGCAGCCAGTTGCAAGCAACAAGACCGCTGCCGGACGCGCGAAGAACCGTCGCGTCGAAGTGGAAGTAGTCGGTACGCGCAAGCGCTGATCGACGCTCCCCCTGAAAAAGCCCCGCTTTTGCGGGGCTTTTTCTTTTTACAGGGCTAAAATCGCCCCAGCCGACCAAGACCGGCTCCTTCGTCTCCCGGATCCGCGATCCCTCCAAGATCCGCTCTTCTTTCTCGCAGCCATGACCGAATCCGCCAAATCTTCACACGCTTCGACCAATGCCGACGCTGGCGAGATCGCCAAGTTCCAGGCGCTTGCGCATCGGTGGTGGGACCCGAACTCTGAATTTCGCCCTCTGCACGAAATCAATCCGCTCAGACTCGACTGGATCGACTCGCAAGCGCAGATCGCAGGCAAGCGGATTGTCGATATCGGGTGCGGCGGCGGCATCCTGGCTGAGTCGATGGCCGGGCGAGGCGCGAAGGTCACCGGGATTGATCTTGCCGAAAAGCCGTTGAAGGTCGCCGAACTGCATGCGCTGGAAACCGGCATCCAGGTGGACTACGAGCACATCTCGGCAGAGGCCCTGGCCGCGCGCGAACCGGCATCCTTTGATGTCGTCACTTGCATGGAGATGCTTGAGCACGTCCCGGACCCTGCCTCGACGGTAAGGGCCTGTGCACAACTGGTGAAACCCGGTGGCTGGGTCTTTTTTTCGACGATCAATCGGAATCCAAAGGCATTTTTACTGGCAATTATTGGCGCCGAATACATCCTGAATCTGCTCCCCCGAGGAACCCATGCCTATGAGAAATTCATCAAACCCTCGGAACTGGTCGGTTTCGCTCGGCAGGCAGGGCTCGATGCGCAGCAAACGATCGGCATGACCTACAACCCGCTGAGTAAGCGTTATCGGCTTGTCGCACACGATGTCAGCGTCAACTACCTGCTGTCCACGCAGCGCAGCGCCTGACCCCCTCAATTGCATTAAGGAGCGCTGATGTTCCCCTTTGAAGCGCAGGCCGTCCTGTTTGATCTGGACGGGACACTTGCCGATACGGCTGCAGACCTTGCAGCTCCTGTCAATGCGATGCGCGTTGAGCGTGGTCTTGAGCCGCTGCCCATCGATCAGTTGCGCCCAGTCGCGTCAATGGGTGCGCGTGGCCTGATTCTGCGCGGCCTGGGAGTCGCCAACGATTCACCGCAGTTTGAAGCCTTGCGGATCGATTTCCTCACGCGCTATGAGCAGGCCCTGTGTGTTCAAACACGCCTTTTTGACGGAATGGATGCCGTCATCGATAAGCTCGAGCAGTCCGGAGTTCAGTGGGGCGTTGTCAGTAACAAGGTTGAACGTTACGTTCGACCAATCATGGAGCAGCTCGGTGTGCTCGAGCGCTCACGGACTGCAATCGGCGGTGATACGACGCCATTTGCCAAACCTCACCCGGAGCCGCTGCTGCATGCCTGCCGAACGATGGCAGTCGATCCGCGTCGATGCGTCTACGTCGGCGATGATTTGCGGGACATCCAGGCCGGTCGCGCCGCAGGCATGGCGACCGTGGCCGCCGCCTACGGGTTTTGCGGAGACGCGGATCCGCCCGAGCGCTGGGAGGCTGATGCGCTGATCAAGGCGCCGCTGGATCTGCTCGGTCTGCTCAGACTCGCGCAGTAAGACCAGGGCCCTGACGCTCGAAGCTGCGTTATCTGCGCAAGGCGGTGGGCAACTGCTCGACCCAGGAGGACAACTGGTTGAGCACATCGGCAAGACTGAGACTGAGTGCAGGCACTGCCCCCGCTGCCGACTCATCACGCACCGGTCTGGCTGCCGAAAAAATTTTTCTGCCAAGCAGCTGACGATCAGTCCACTGCAGTAGTTCAGCCGCAATCGCCACACGGGCTTGCCCAGGCCGGACCGAAACATCGTGATAAAGATGCTCCAGGTGCAGGTTCAGAAGCAGTTGCCCCTGAATGCCCGACGTGCTCTGTGCCACTGCGCCGAAAGCGCCACGGGCATCGAGTCGACGCTCCACCAGCTGCGCAATGCGTCGCGAGGGCCGTTCCGTCCAGCCAGCGAACTGATAATGCCCACGCGTCTGCGAACTTTTTCCAAAAGCGAGCATCCGGGACTCATCGAAGGATGACGCACTGACCGGTCCGATCAGCAAGACGAGTCGGGATCGGCTTGCACGCACGCCAGCTCGCGCGGGCTCAAGCCCGGGATCATCGAGCAGATACCAGTCGGTCACCGGCAGGTTGCTGCCGGGCATCGCCACACAGCCGCCGGCGCCCATTGAGGCCAACGAGGCCATCGCCAGCACGGCGCGTCTGCGCGAAAAATCTGATTCAGTCATTTGAGCGACTCCCCCGGGCCCAGAGCACCGGCATTCGGACCGACCAGGATCGCGCGCGGATCCTGCAGGCGATCGAGAGTTTGAGATAACTGTTCCAGGCCACTGCGCAACTGAAGGGCGGTAGCCCGTAACTCAAGGGTTCCAACATCGGTCGCGCCCTGAGCCTGACGCGCCAGTGTCGCAAGTTCCTTCTCCAGCGAGCGCGTCGATGCAGACAGTTCGGTCACTGCAGTGCGCATCTCGGTCAGCGCACTGCGCGCCTCGGCAAGAGTCTGCTGAGCCTGAGTCGCCACTGGAGCGGTCTGTTCGCCGAAGCGGTTTACCGCTCCGGCAATCGATTCGCTGCTGCTGCGAAACGAACGCGCTGTCTGCGCCAGGGCGTCTGCCGCTGCGGTCATCGATGTCGCTGTGCGATCAAAGCTGTCGAGTCTTGCAGCCAGGCCGACCGCAAGTTCCCGGACACCCGCCAGAGCCTGAGAGAAAGTCTCTTGATTTGACTCATCGAGTAATTCACCGAGCTTGTCGAAGGACCTGCCGGCCGAAATTACGAGGTTATTCGCTGTGCGGGTCAATTGATCAAAGTCCGAAGTACCTTCCGCAATCACCGGGTAGTCTTCTCCTTCAGGCACCACCTCAAGCGGTGGCCCCATCTGGACGG
>JAURMJ010000162.1 GCA_030830765.1 Quisquiliibacterium sp. | reverse complement strand
TCGATCCGGTTGCGCAATGGCTTGGCCGGTGAATCGTCCGCGATGAGCATTCAAGAGAAAAAGTCTGGGCGTGGTCCGGCGGGTGACGGGGTTCCTGCCGCCGTCGAGCCGGGGCCGGATCAGGCCCGTTCTCCCAGGTTGTCCCCAAAGCCGCCGTTGCCGCCTCAGACGCGTCAGGGGGCAGGCAAGGGGGTGCATGCTGCTTTTGAGGCCGCAGCGGCCGGGATCGGCCTTGCACCGGAACGCGCCCGTCAACGGATGGTCGCGCAACTGCGTGCTTCTGGAATCCACGATGAAGGCGTGCTCAATGCGATGCTGCAGGTTCCCCGCCATCTGTTTGTCGAAGATGGTCTGGCCAGCCGCGCGTATGAGGATGTTGCGCTGCCGATCGGACATGGACAGACAATCTCCAAACCGAGCACGGTCGCCCGCATGATCGAGATGATCGCGGCGCCGATTCCGATGCAGGCTCGGGCTCAGGCCAAGGTGCTTGAAATCGGTACAGGTTGTGGCTACCAGGCGGCGGTGCTCGCAGAAGTCTTCGGAGAGGTTGTCTCGATCGAGCGCGTCCGCGGGCTGGCTGATATGGCCCGGAACACGCTGCGCCCATTGCGGTTGGGCAACCTGCGGATGGTTTTTGGAGACGGTCGGCTCGGGGCCCCCGCTGCGGCGCCCTTTGATGGCATTCTGTTGGCTGCAGCCGGCTTGCAGATTCCGGACGATCTGTTGCTGCAGATGCGGGTGCCTTCTCGTCTGCTTGCACCAATTGAATCGGCGGGCAGGCAATCGTTGCATCTTGTCGAGCGTGTCGGAGTTGAAACCTGGCACCTGACCATCCTGGACTCGGTGCGTTTTGTTCCTTTACGCTCGGGAACGAGCTGAGCTGCTCATCACACTTGACGTGACAGCTGTCATCAGAACCGAATCGGAAAGAAGATTGAACATGGCTTGGACTCTTCGACGCATCTGGATGCCGCTGCTGGCAATTTCTCTGGCAGCGGGCTGCTCTACTCCGCCTCCGGCGCCCGTGGAAAATCGGACTGCGCCACCGCCTGTTGCCAAGGTGCCGCCCAGACCACAGGCAAAGAGGCCACCGAGCCGTCCAGCGCCTGCCAAGTCAGCTGGGGTCCGTTCGGCGCCAATCACATCCTCAGGCGTTCAGTCGCGCCCGCTGTCGTCCGTGCCCGCTCCAGCAGCTTCCGGTGAAAAGCTACGCAGCGAGCCGCGCGGAGACAAACTGGCGTACTCGAACGAGGCGCTGGCTGCAATGAAGAACAGTCCTCCTGCGATCGCGACGGCCCCAACGACGGGGGCGGATGCTGCTCAATCAGGCGCGCCGGTGGGAACGTCGAACGCTGGGCCGTCAGCGACCGAGACTGACAAGACGGCGGCGGTCAATCCCGGTGCCTTGTTCGCCTGGCCGGCCAGCGGGCCGATGATCAAGGCTTTTGCTGAACCCACGTACATGGGCATCTCGATCGGCGGCAGGATCGGTGACCCGATCAATGCAGCAGCCGATGGCAAAGTCATCTTCAGTGGCGTCGGCCCGCGTGGTTACGGCAATCTGGTCATCCTGCGTCATGATGCGGAAACCCTGTCGGTCTACGCCCATAACAGCCGATTGTTGGTCAAGGATGGAGAGCAGGTGCGCCGGGGGCAGAAGATCGCTGAGCTTGGTGATTCCGGGGCGGATCGTCCGAAGCTGCACTTCGAAGTCCGCAAGGCGGGCAAACCGATCAATCCGCAGAGCATGCTGCCCTCACGCTGATGTCTCCTGTTCTTGTCTTTGATCTGGAGACTATCCCAGATACCGACGGTTTACGCAGGCTCTGGGACCTTCCCGCCGATCTTCCCGATGACACGGTGGCGCAGATGGCCTTTGAGCGCCGTCGTGAAAAAACCGGCTCGGACTTCCTGCCACTCCACCTGCAGCGCGTCATCGCGGTCGGCTGCCTGTTCAGGGATGCTGAAGGCCTGCGCGTCCGCTGCCTAGGCCAGCCCCAGGATCCCGAAAAAAAGCTGGTGCAGGATTTCTTTAAGGTCATCGACCATTACACACCTCAGCTGGTTTCGTGGAATGGCAGCGGTTTCGACCTGCAGGTGTTGCATTACCGTGGCCTTGTGAATGGTGTGCACGCGTCGCGATATTGGGAGCAGGGAGAAGAGGATCGTGATTTCAGGTTTAACAACTACCTGAGCCGGTATCACCACCGTCACCTCGACCTGATGGATGTACTGGCCTTGTACAACGGCCGAGCCAATGCACCGTTGGATGAGTTGGCAAAACTCTGCGGTTTCCCCGGAAAACTCGGAATGGATGGGTCGCAGGTCTGGCCAGCCTTTCAGCAAGGCAAGATCGACGAAATCCGGGCTTACTGCGAAACCGATGTGGCCAACACCTGGTTGGTGTACTGCAGATTTCAGCTGATGCGAGGCATTTGGGACGAAGTTCGCTACGCCCAGGAGATCGAACTGGCGCGCAGCAGCCTTGCCGCTGCGCCCGGCGATCACTGGAAAGAATTCATGGGAGCCTGGCGCGATGCGTGACGGTCCGATCGTGGATCTTGCGATCGAGTCGCTTGATCTTGAAGCCCGTGGTATTGCACGCCATGAAGGTAAGGTGGTTTTCGTGCGTGAGGCCTTGCCCGGTGAGCAGGTGCGCGCGCAGATCGTGCGTCGTAAACCGCGCTATGACGTGGCGCAGACGCTTGAAGTGATCAAACCAAGCAGTGCACGGGACACCCCGCGGTGTCCGCATTTCGGGGTGTGCGGCGGTTGCGCGATGCAGCATCTGGAGCCGTCCTCTCAGCTTGCAATCAAGCAGCGCGCGCTTGAGGATCAACTTGCTCACATTGGTCGCTTGCGGCCGTTGACAGTCCTGCGTGCTGTCTCCGGGCCGACCTGGGCGTATCGCTACCGAGCGCGCCTATCGGTTCGCAATGTGCCAAAGAAGGGCGGCGTGCTGGTTGGTTTCCATGAGCGTGGTTCGAGTTATGTGGCCGATATGCGCACCTGCCTGGTGCTGCCGCCGCGGGTAGCAAGCCTGTTGATGCCACTGCGCGAACTGATTGGCGGCTTGCAGATGCGCGATCGTATGCCGCAGATCGAGGTTGCCCTTGGTGATTCGGCGCACGGGCAGGTTCTTGCGCTGGTGTTCCGGGTGCTCGATGCCGTCCATCCCGCAGACCGTGCGGCGATGATTGAATTTGCGCGCGTTCATGATTTTGAACTGTGGGCGCAGCCAAAAGGCCCTGACTCGATCGTGCTCTGGTGGGCACCGGGTAGTCCCGATGACGCGCCAGTCTCCCGGCTCGGTTATGCACTGCCCGAGTTCAACGTCCAGATGCCCTACCGGCCAACTGATTTCACGCAGGTCAATCACCGCATCAACGAGGTCCTCGTCGCTCGCGCTATCCGTCTGTTGGCGCCACAGTCGGATGAGCGCGTAGCCGATCTTTTCTGCGGGCTTGGCAATTTTTCGCTGCCCCTGGCGCGTTGTTCTGCGGGTGTGCTCGGTATCGAGGGCAGCAAGGCGCTGGTCGATCGTGCAGGCAGTAATGCCAGGTTAAACGGTCTGGAAGAGCGTGCCAGCTTTCAGGTCGCCAACCTTTTCGACATGACAACACCGGCCTGGCAGGCGCTCGGGGCTTTTGACCGGGTGCTGATCGATCCACCGCGCGAAGGCGCACTCGAGGTCTGCAAGGCGATTGCTGAGGATGCTCATCGCCCGAAGCGGATTGTCTACGTGTCCTGTAACCCCGCGACGCTGGCACGGGATGCTGCAGTGCTGACTCACGGTCATCGCTTCCGCCTGATGGCAGCCGGAGCGGTCAACATGTTCCCGCATACCTCGCATGTTGAATCAATCGCCGTCTTCGAACCGTACGATGCGTCAACCGATGGTCAGTTCGACGAGGCTGTGCGGGGTCTGCCGCAGAAAACTGCATCAGAGCTTGCAGAGGACGCATCGTCCGAGACGGACGTCGTGGAAGGACAGCAGGAGAGCATCCATGGATAAACCCTATGCAGGCCTGAAAGTCATCGATTTTTCGACGACAATCGCCGGTCCCCAGTGCACGCGCATGTTGGCTGACATGGGGGCCGATGTGATCAAGATCGAGTCGCTTGAAGGCGACATGATGAGAACCCGTCCGCCCAAGCGACAAGGAGCCAGCACGGCCTTCGGGCAGCTCAATGCCGGCAAGCGAAGTCTTGTGCTGGATCTGAAGTCGGTCGCAGGACAGGCTGCAGCCCGCAGGCTGGCGGGTATGGCCGACATTGTGGTTGAAAATTTCCGGCCCGGCGTGATGCAGCGCCTCGGGCTCGACTACGAGACCTTGCGCGCAGCGAACCCGAGACTCATTTACTGTGCGATCTCGGGCTACGGTCAGACTGGTCCCTCTTCGCAGTTGCCTGCCTATGCGCCGGTCGTGCATGCGGCGTCTGGTTATGACACTGCACACCTCAGTTACCAGGATGGTCGTGATCGACCAGATTACTGCGGTATTTTCATTGCGGATGTCCTGTCCGGGGTCTATGCCTTCGGGGCAATCGGCACAGCGTTGCATCATCGGCATGCAACCGGTGTCGGGCAGCTTGTCGACGTGTCGATGCTCGAGAGCATGCTCAGCCTGGCGTTGACCGAGCTGCAACGCGCCCAGTTTCCGTTCTCGATGCCTGCACGCCCGATGTACGGACCCGTGGCGACTGCCGACGGCTATGTGATGCTGGCTGTTGCCAGTGAAAAAACCTTCCAGTATCTGCTTGAGGCGGCCGGGCAGCAGGAGCTTGGGCAAGACCCTCGCTTCGAGAAATACGCTGACCGGCGCGACAACTGGGCGGTATTGATGGACTACATTGAGAACTGGTCACGGACATTGAGCAGCGCGCAATGTGTCGAGCAACTCGCAGCCCATGGTGTCCCCTGTTCACCTTATCGCAGCGTCGAGGAGGCCTTGGCGGATCCGCAGCTGGTGCATCGTGCGGCATTGTCTGAAATTCAGGATCAGGGCGGCGTCTTCAAAGCGCTGAACCAGCCGTTCCGTTTGTCACAAGCCGATACATCGCCGGTCGGTTTTGCCGCCTCGCTGGGCGAGCACACGCGTGAAGTGCTCAAACAGGCCGGCTTTACCGAGCCCGAAATCGCCGAACTGACTGGTTCGGTCGACCGCAGTTCCTGATCATCCGAGGCAAACAGGAGAGCGCAATGCATTTTGAGGAACTGGTTCAAATGGCTGTGCCGATCGGTCAGCGGCTCAAGGCACGTGCCGAAACGATCGCGATTGCAGAGTCATCGGCCGGAGGCCTGCTGAGTGCTGCGCTGCTGGCTGTGCCGGGGGCCTCAGCTTATTTCCTCGGGGGGGGCGTGGTTTACACGCTGCCGGCCAGGCGCATGATTGCCCGAATTGCCGACGAGGAGATGCGCGGGATGCGTTCGGCATCCGAGCCGTATGCGCAAATTCTCGCGCAACGGAGCCGTGAAAATCTTGGGGCTGTCTGGGGACTGGCAGAAACCGGCGCCAGTGGTCCCGCTGGAAATCGCTACGGCGATGCCGCCGGCCACAGCTGCATCGCGATCAGTGGACCGGTCAACAAGGTGATGACCTTGGAGACCGGTCAGACCGATCGCCTGCAAAACATGATGTGCTTTACCGCCAGCGCGCTCGCCCTGTTGAGCGAAGCGCTGGGCTGACGGCCTGAGCGGTCGCAGTCTGCGACTGCATCAACAGGTCTTGGCGCGTTTAGAAAGGTTTACTCTGAGATCCAGTTCGGCTTGCGCTTCTCTGAAAATGCCAGCGGTCCTTCAACCCAGTCCTGACTGATTCGCAGTTTTGCCACCGCCTCATACTCATTGCGGATGGCTGCTTCCAGATTGGGGATGTCCAGGCCCTGCATGGCAGCCTGCTTGGTTGCACGGATCGACATCGGAGAGCATTCCAGCACCTGCGCAGCCCATTTGCGTGCTTCAGTCAGGGCCTGGCCTTCAGGCACGACGGCAGTCACAAAGCCCAGTTCGTAGCCCTCGCGTGCCGGGACATGGCGACCAGTCAACATCATGCCCATCGCGCGCTTCGGGCCGATTGTGCGCGGCAGCCGCTGCATGCCGCCAGCCAGTGCGGCAAGGCCGACGCGCGGCTCGGGCAGGGCAAAGCGGGCATTTTCTGC
>JAURMJ010000020.1 GCA_030830765.1 Quisquiliibacterium sp. | reverse complement strand
GGTGGTCAGCAAAGATTCCCCGACTAGTCAGGCTTTTGGCCGCGTTTTACGCACGCTTCGGCAAGAGAGGGGTATGTCGCAAGAGGCGCTCGCCCTAGAGGCGAATATTCAGCGCAATTTCGTGAGCCTGATTGAACGAGGGCAGAACCAGCCTACGATCACGACGATCTTCAAGCTCTCAACGGCGCTTGGCATTCGACCAGGAGCGCTTGTTGAACTAGTTGAGATCGAGTGCCTCAAAAGAGGAGAGCTGGGATAGCGGCCATTCCAGCGCTACGGGGGCTAGCGGGCGGTGACTTCCACTGTGGTTTGCAA
Organism: Quisquiliibacterium sp.; assembly: GCA_030830765.1. GTDB lineage: Bacteria > Pseudomonadota > Gammaproteobacteria > Burkholderiales > Burkholderiaceae_E > Quisquiliibacterium. Next base: position 3,096 of record JAURMJ010000020.1, on the reverse strand, counting down.
CCCTTTTGCAACCAAAGGGCCAAAGCGTTAGTAGCCGCTTTCGCAGGGACCTAGATTTTGCGGGACTTTTTTGGTGGGCGGCACAGGGTTCGAACCTGTGACCCCTGCCGTGTGAAGGCAGTGCTCTACCACTGAGCTAGCCGCCCAAGGCTGGACCGCGATTATAACGGATTCCGAACGCTCGTGAAGTTGCGACGGATGAGTGAAAATAAGCTTCAATCCGCCCAGGCCATGAGGCTCACAGATCGTCAGTGAGCCTCATGGCCGCTGCCACAGGAGCTCGCCCCGTGAAGATCGAGAACATACTTGCTGCGCTTCCCGAACAGGAAGTCTCGATTGACGTGCTCATCGAGAAATACGCCAAGGGAGACGAGGCCAGCGCGCATGAGGTACGTCAGCGTGTAGCAAAGGCGCTGGCCGCCATCGAGGCTCCGGCCGACAGGGCACGTTGGCAGGAGCAGTTCTTGTGGGCGATGGAAAACGGTTTTGTGCCGGCCGGGCGGATCAACTCCGCCGCCGGTACATCGCTGCAGGCGACCTTGATCAACTGCTTTGTCCAGCCCATCGGTGATGCGGTCTGGGGCTATGCGCAGGACGGCACGCCGGGGATCTATTCAGCGCTGCAGGAAGCTGCAGAGACGATGCGTCGCGGCGGTGGTGTCGGATACGACTTCTCCTCAATCCGACCGCGAGGGGCGTTTGTTAAGGGAACGCATTCGCGCGCGTCCGGGCCGGTTTCCTACATGCGTGTCTTTGACAAATCCTGCGAAACGCTTGAGTCGGCCGGTGCACGGCGCGGCGCGCAGATGGGGGTGTTGCGCTGTGACCATCCGGATGTCGAGGAGTTCATTCATGCCAAGCGTGATGGCTCGCTGACCAATTTCAATACGTCAGTCGCCGTCACGGATGCCTTCATGCAGGCTGTGGAGGCCGATGCCGATTTTGATCTGGTGCATGAGATCCGCCCGTTTGATCTGGAACTCGGGCGTAAGCGCGAAGACGAGCAATGGGTCTACAAGACGATCCGGGCTCGCGAGTTGTGGGACCAGATCATGCGGTCCACCTACAACCACGCCGAACCCGGCGTGATCTTCATCGACAAGGTCAACCGCGATAACAATCTGTCGTATTGCGAGCAGATTGCGTCGAGCAATCCCTGTGGTGAGCAGTTTCTTCCTCCTTATGGTTGCTGCGACCTGGGTAGTCTGAACCTGACCCGTTTCGTGCTTGATCCGTTTGGGGGAAAGCCTGCGCTTGATTTTGAGCGGCTGCGCAAGGTCACCTCGATTTCGGTCCGGGCGCTGGACAACGTTCTCGATCTGACGATGTGGCCGCTGAAGGCGCAGGACGAGGAGGCGGGTAACAAGCGCCGCGTCGGCCTCGGTTTTACCGGCCTGGGCAATGCGTTGACGATGCTCAAATTGCGCTACGACAGCGATGAGGCGCGTGCGCTGGCCGAACAGGTGGCTCGCGAGATGCGGGATGCGGCCTATGAAACCTCAGTCGATCTGGCCATCGAGAAGGGCGCTTTCCCGTTGTTTGAGGCTGCGCAATACCTGGCCGAGCCGCATGCTGCCTCAAGACTGCCCGAGGCACTCAAGGAGAGGATCCGCAAGCATGGCATCCGCAACTCGCATCTGATGTCGATTGCACCGACCGGAACAATCTCGATCGCTTTTGCCGGTAATGCATCGGGAGGTATCGAGCCTGCATTCTCATGGACTTACACGCGCAAGAAGCGCATGCCGGACGGCTCGCGCAAGGAATACGAGGTCGAGGATTTCGCATACCGGCTCTATCGGCACCTCGGCGGCAATCCGCAGGCGCTGCCCGACTATTTTGTCTCGGCAATGCAGATCAGTGCGTTGGATCACATGCGCATGAGCGCTGCCGTCCAGCCCTTCATCGATTCGGCGATCAGCAAGACTGTCAATGTTGCCGAAGACTACCCGTATGAAGAATTCAAGGCGCTGTATCTGGAGGCCTGGCGCGCGGGTCTCAAAGGCATCACGACCTATCGGCCCAATTCGGTGATCGGTTCCGTGCTGTCGACCGGGACGCCCACAAGCGCTGCGTTGCCGCAGGATCTGAAGGACGATCCGAACCGCAGGCTGCGGCTGGACAAGGTGCCGCAGCCGGCCCTGGCCTCGCTGCGCTGGCCCGGACGCCCGCAGCTGCCGGCCGGGAATCTGGCCTGGACCTACATGATCGAACCGGTGGACCGGCGCTCGACGTTTTCAATATTCATCGGCCAGACCGATGAAGCCTTTCAGCGTCGCGACGGTACCCTGGGCACGCGCAGTGTGCCGTTCGAGACCTGGGTCAATGGCAACGAGCAGCCGCGCGGACTGGGCGCGATTGCCAAGGCCTTGTCCATGGACATGCGCTCCAATGACCGTGCCTGGCTGCGCCTGAAACTGGACGCGCTGGCCAAATCGCGTGATGAACAGCCCTTGCAGTTACCTTTTCCACCGGGCGGCGAGATGGCCTGGAAACCGGGCATCGTGGCCGCATTCGCTGAAATCGTCCGTTATCGCTGCGAGGAGCTCGGCGCCTTCGATGCGCTCGAAGAACAGGCGACACCGATGATCGATGCGATGATCTTTGCGGCCGAGCCCAAATCGGGGCCGCTCGGAACGCTGTCCTGGACCGCTGATGTGCTCAACGCTGCAACTGCCGATGATTTCGTCCTCGGCGTGAAGGAACTGCAGCTGCCGGACGGTACTCGCCGTCCGTACTCGATCTGGCTGGCAGGCGATTATCCGCGGGTGCTCGACGGTCTTTGCAAGCTGCTGTCGCTGGATATGCGCGTGGTTGATGTCAGCTGGATCGGCCTGAAGCTGCGCAAGCTGCTCAATTTCGGCGAACTCAATGGGTCATTCTGGGCGCAGGTACCCGGCGAATCGCGCCAGCAGGTCTGGCCAAGCACGGTGGCCTACATGGCCGCGCTGATCCTGCATCGCTACAAGGTGCTGGGGCTGCTGGATGCCGAGGGCAGGGCGATCGGTGGTGCCAGTGCACTGGCCGTGCCCGAAGCCGGCGAAGGACCTGCCGAGCCGCAGGGCACGCCGCTGATGGCTGGCCTGGCCTGCCCGT
>JAURMJ010000161.1 GCA_030830765.1 Quisquiliibacterium sp. | reverse complement strand
CGGTGGAATCCCTCCCGACAGAATAATAATCAGTGTCGACTTGCCGGCGCCATTGGTACCGATCACTGCATGCACACTGCCGCGCTCCAGTTCGATCGACACACCATCCACCGCGATCAGTCCGCCCCAGCGTCGCGTGATTTCCTGAGCCCGCAACAGAATTTCAGTGCCGCTCATAGGTCTGCTCCCGAACCGCATTGGGCGATCGCCCGAAAATCCGGTTGACAACCAGCTGCGGCACGCCGACCAGCCCCTTGGGCAACAGCGCAACGCTGACGATGATCGTCAGACCGAGCCCCAGATGCCAGTGCTTGGCGTGATCTCCAAAGATTGCATCCGACTGAAAAAACTCCTGCAGCATCGCAAAGGCAAAAGCACCGATCAGCGCACCTCGCAGATGACCGATACCGCCCAGGATGATCATGATCAGCAGCGAGCCGGACAGGTGCCAGCTCAGCAGTTCCGGATTCACGAAACCGTCCTGCAGCGCAAACAAAAATCCAGCCAGCCCAGCGATCAGACCCGAGAGCGAGAAAGCAGCCAGCTTGTACGGATAGGTGGAGAAGCCGGTCGCCCGCATCCGTTGTTCATTGACACGGATGCCGGCCAGCGCATGTCCGTAGCGGGAGCGAAGCAGTTGGGCGAGCAGCGCGAGTACACCAGCCAGGCAGAGCAGAACCAGAAAATATCGCGTCAGTGGATCAGCAGCATCCAGGCCGAAGGCGAGAGTCGGCATCACATTCAGATAAATGCCATCCGTTCCCCCGCCCAATGGCGTGTCGTGGACGACAAAGAATGCCATCTGCGCAAACGCCAGCGTCACCATGATGAAGTAGACGCCCCGCGTGCGCAGCGACAGCGCGCCGACTAACAACGCATAGAGACCCGCGACCAGCATGCTCGCCGGCATCAGCCAGAACAGCGTGGGCGCATCCCCCTGTCCCGACAGCAGCACGGCTGCGTAGGCACCGATCCCGAAGAATGCGGCCTGCCCGAAACACACAAGGCCGGTCGTACCGACCAGCAGTTCAAGACTGAGCGCAGCGATCGCATAGATCATTGTCTTGGCGACCAGTCCGAGACCATATTCGCCACCGACCAGCGGATATAGCGCCAGCAACACCAGGCAGACAACAACGAAACCAAAGGGTGATTTGTTCATTGGATTCAGCCTGCCTTAAACAGGCCATCCGGCTTCCACAGCAGGATCAGCGCCATCAGCAGATAAACGAGAACACCGGCCACTTCTGGCAGAAACACCTTGCCGAAGGTGTCCACAAAACCAATCAGCAGCGCAGCGAGCAGGGCACCCCGGATCGATCCGATACCGCCGATCACCACCACCACGAAACAGATGATCAGCACTGAATTGCCCATGCCTGGATAAACGCTGGACACCGGCGCTGCAACCATCCCGGCCAGCACCGCGATCGCCACGCCGGCAGCAAAAACGATTCGGTAGAGAAACTTGATGTCGATACCCAGGCTTTGCACCATTTCGCGGTTGGTGCTGCCGGCACGGATCATCATGCCCAGCCGCGTCCGCGTAAAAACCACCCACATGCCAAGCGCCAGCGCGATACAGACCGCACTGATGAACAAGCGATAAACCGGATAGGTCATCAGATCACCCAGCGGGATCGTCCCGGACAACACGTCGGGCGCCTTCACGCCATGCACGTCATCCCCGACGAGCAGACTGCGCAATTCCTCGAAGACCAGGATCAGACCGTAGGTCATCAGCACCTGTTGCAGATGTTCCCGCTCATACAGATAGCTGAAGAACACCCACTCGAGCAGATAGCCAAGCAGCACCGCCAGCGCGACCCCGATCAGCAGCGTGGCGAAAAAGCCGCCGCCAAAGGTGGCAGCAACAATCGGCGCCAATGCGAATGCCATATAGGCACCGATCATGTAGAAGCTGCCATGGGCCAGATTGATGATGCCCATGATTCCAAAGATCAGCGTCAGTCCTGACGCGACCAGGAACAGCAGCAGCCCGTACTGCAGTGCATTCAGACACTGCACGAGCAACGTTGCGATATCCATCCGTGAAGCTCCGACTCGGCAGACAAGCTGGCAATTGCGCTGCCTGCTGCCTGACGACGGCCGGCTCTCGCCGGCCGATCAAGCATGAAACGCGAATGCGTTTGCAGGGGGAGTTAGACCGATTACATCCGGCAACCACGGCCAGGATCGACCAGCCCTTTGGACGCGATGCCGATCATCTTGTTCTCCTTACCAACGACCTGGCGCAGATACATGTCCTGAACCGGGTTGTGGCTCTTGGACAGCATGAACGGACCCCGCGGGCTGTCAATCGTGGCCTTGCGCACTGCTGCGGCAAACTCGGCCTTCTTGCGCGGATCTCCATTGGTGGCCTTCAGCCCGATACCGAGAATCTGCGCAGCGTCGTAGCCCTGTACCGCATAGACGTCCGGCTGCAGCTTGTAGGCCTTTGCGTAGGCCAGGCGAAATGCTTTGTCCTTGGCATTGTTCAGGCTGTCAGCGTAATGCAGCGCGGTCACCAGGCCGCTGGCCGTATCACCCTGCGCATCCAGCGTTCCGTCGGTCAGGAAGCCTGCCCCGTAAAGCGGGATGCTGGCCTTCAGGCCGGCCGCCGAGTAATCCTTGACGAACTTGACCGCACCACCACCGGCAAAGAAGGTGTAAACCGCATCGGGTTTGAGCGCTGCAATCTCAGTCAAAAGAGCCTGGAACTCAACGCTAGGGAACGGCACCAACAGGTCCTTGATGACCTTGCCGCCGGACTTCTCAAAGCCTTCCTTGAAACCATTGACCGACTCGATCCCTGCGCCGTATTTCCAGGTGATCGTGACCACTTTTTTGTGACCGCGCTTGCCCACGGCTTCGCCCATTGCGTAGCCGGGCTGCCAGTTGGAGAACGAACTGCGCACGATGTTCGGCGAACACAAGGGGCCGGTGATGTCGCCGGCGCCGGCGTTCGGGATGATCAGCAAGGTGTTGCTTTCGCGTGCCGCGCGCGCCATCGCCAGCGCCACGCCGCTGTGCACGGTGCCGACGATGACGTCGACCTGGTCGCGCTTGATGAGCTTGTTGACGTTGTCGGTGGCCTTGCTCGGGTCGCTCTCGTCGTCGACCTTGAAATATTCGATCGTGCGCCCGCCGAGCTTGCCACCCTGTTCCTGCACGTGCAGCTTGAAGCCCTTCTCGATGGCGTCGCCGAGGGCGGCATAGGTGCCGGTGGCGGGCAGCATGAGGCCGACCTTGAGCGGGGTCTGCGCGTGCGCCGGCGCGGCCAGCGCGGCCAGCGCGGCCCATGCGACGGTGGTGAAGGCGGTCTTGAACGTCATCGGGGTCTCCGGGTTTCTGAGGAATCAACCAACGAGCATGCCTGCCGATGGCCCTGTCGGGAAGCGGGATTAGCCCGATGCCGCCGCCTTCGGTGGCTGCCGGCCGGGATGGCGCAGGCCCGTGCCTCGCCGCACGCGGACCCGCCGCGCCGCAGCCCCGGTCTCAAGTCCGGCACCGTGGCGCCCGAAAACAGAGGGGTCCCGGCCGCCCGTCGCGCCGCCGGCCAGCCCTGGAGCCCCAGCATGTCCTGCACCGTCGCCGTGGACGACCTCAGCGTCGGCATGTACATCCACCTCGACGGCGGATGGCTGTCGCACCCCTTTCCCTTGTCCAGCTTCCGCATCGCGTCGGCCGACCAGATCGCCACGCTGCGCGG
>JAURMJ010000160.1 GCA_030830765.1 Quisquiliibacterium sp. | reverse complement strand
GAACACGAAGCCGCGTATGGCGAGCTTGAGCTTGTCGTGCCCGATGGCCAGATCCTGCATGCGCTGGACTGGAACTATGCCCAGCCGGTACCGCTTTTGAAGAATGTAGTCAGACTGACCTGCCCGAACCCAGGCTTCATGACTGGTCCTGGCACCAACACCTACATCATCGGCGAGCCCGGCTCCTGGGCTGTCATCGATCCGGGGCCGGACGATGAATCACACGTTCAGCGCATTGCAGATTTTGTCGGTGACGGACTCAAATACATCATCTGCACCCATGCACACCCGGATCACGCGCCTGGTGCCGTGATCCTGAAGCGACTGACTGACGCACCGATTCTGGGCGCTCCATCCGGACCGCATTTTCGCAGCGAATGGAAGTTCACGCCGGACCGCACGCTTAGTCACGGAGACAAGCTAGTGCTTGGCGACACCACGATGCGCACGATCCACACGCCGGGACATGCCTCGAATCATCTGTGCTTTCTGCTCGAGGAAGATGCACTGCTTGTGTCCGGCGACCATATCAATAATGGTTCGACTGTCGTGATTGGCCCGCCGGACGGCAATATGGGCGACTACCTGCGGGCGCTGAACAATCTGCTCGAAGAGAGAATCGACTTCATCCTGCCGGCACACGGCTATGTACTGGGCCCCGCAGAAGGCGCAATTCGCCAGTTGATCGCCCATCGACTGAGCCGCGAAGCCAAGGTACTGGGTGCAGTGCGCCGCGCCGGATCGGCGCCACTGGGCACATTGCTCCCGCTGGTCTATGACGATGTTCGCCCCGAACTGCATCAGGTCGCGTCGCGCTCGCTCCTGGCGCATCTGGAAAAGCTGCAGGAGGATGGCCTCGTGCGCGAATCTCAGGAGCAATGGAGCGCGCTGTAAATCATCACTGCCAGGGCAGGAGAACACCGTGTACCGAGACGATGACAATACGCTGAATATCAAGCAGCTCACCGCTTTCCGGCATGACCTTCACATGCACCCCGAGCTGCGTTTTGAAGAGAACCGCACAGCCGACAAGGTGGCAGCCTTTCTGACTGCGCTCAATATCCCACTGGTGCGGGGACTGGGCACGACAGGAATTGTCGCCAGTATTTATGGCAACGGTCGGTCCGCATCTGATCCGGGTCCATCCATTGGTATCCGAGCAGACATGGATGCATTGCCGGTCCACGAGACCAACGCGTTCAGCCATGCAAGTCAATATGAGGGTCGCATGCATGCCTGCGGCCACGATGGCCATACCACGATGGTACTGGGTGCAGCCCGCCTGCTGGCAGCCGACCGCAGCTTCAACGGCACGGTGCACCTGATCTTCCAGCCAGGCGAAGAAGGCGGGGCCGGCGCGCGGGCCATGATCAATGACGGCCTGTTCGAGCAATTCCCCTGCCAGGGTGTCTTTGCCCTGCACAACTGGCCGGCCCTGCCTCAGGGCCAGATGGGTGTACGGGTCGGCCCGATCATGGGTGCCGCCATGCGCTTTGAGATCAGCGTACGCGGCAAGGGCGGTCACGCGGCGATGCCACAGACAACCATAGATCCGATTCCGGTGGCCTGCGCCATCGTCGGCCAGTTGCAAACGCTGATTTCCCGCGGCACTGATCCGCTGGATGCGGCGGTACTGACGGTCGGAAAGATCGAAAGCGGGACCACTGAAAACATCATCCCCAATGAAGCTCGGATCTACGGCACCTACCGAAACTTGAACCGGCAGTCGCAGCAGTACCTCTCCGACGGACTGGAGCGTATCTCACACCATATCGCGCAGGCGCATCAGGCCACTGCTGAAGTGATCCTCAAGCCGGGTTACCCCGTCACCGACAATCATCGCAATGAAGCCCAATTTATGGGCGAGATCATGCGCGAGATCGTTGGCCAGGACAATGCACATACCGATGTGCTGCCATCGCTGACCGCTGAAGATTTCAGCTTCATGCTGGAAAAAGTCCCAGGCGCCTACGGCTGGATTGGAAATGGCCCAAAAGGACAGCCGGGAGTTGGCCTGCACAACCCTGGCTACGATTTCAACGACGACAATCTGTCGCTGGGATCACGCTTCTGGGATCTGTTGGCGCGACGATGGTTTGAGACTCGGGATTGACGCTTGCGCGTCACTCGCCGGGTCCAAATGGGCCAGGCTCGTTTTGAGCCCGAAGGCTGAAAGGCGCCTCACCCGCTCACTGCCCAATGCGGATGCTGCGCACGATTCACATCAAAAAAACGGCCGGGAAACCGGCCGTTTTTTCTGCTGACGCTCTTTCAGGAAGGCGTCTGGTGGCGACGATCAGCCACCTGCCAGCTTACTGCTCCGCCGGAGCGGTCTGACCAGCAGCTGCGTCATCGGCAGCAGCAGCCTTCATTGACAGACGCAGACGCCCTTTGTCATCGGCCTCAATGGCTTTGACACGAACGACCTGGCCTTCCTTCAGGTAATCAGACACCTGATTGACGCGCTCATTGGCGATCTGCGAGACATGCAGCAGACCATCACGGCCTGGAATGACCTGTACGATGGCACCGAAGTCGAGGATCTTAAGCACGGTACCTTCATAGATCTTGCCAATCTCGACCTCAGCGGTCAGATCGGAGATCATCTTCTGGGCCTTCTTGGCGGCGCCGGCATCGACTGCTGCGATCGTGATCGAGCCGTCGTCCTGAATGTCGACCTGCGTGCCGGTCTGCTCGGTGATCTGGCGGATGGTGGCGCCACCTTTGCCGATCACGTCCCGGATGCGCTCCGGGTTGATCTTCATCGTGTACATGCGCGGCGCGAAATCGGACAGATCCTCACGGGCACCGCCCATCGCGTTCTTCATGTGACCCAGGATGTGCATGCGGCCCTCGCGGGCCTGCGCCAGCGCAACCTGCATGATCTCTTTGGTAATGCCCTGGATCTTGATGTCCATCTGCAGTGCCGTGATACCTTGCTCAGTACCGGCTACCTTGAAGTCCATGTCGCCGAGGTGATCTTCATCGCCAAGAATGTCGGTCAGCACCGCGAAACGGTTACCTTCCTTGATCAGGCCCATGGCCACACCAGCCACGTGTGACTTGAGCGGTACCCCCGCATCCATCAGTGCCAGGCAGCCGCCGCAGACCGAAGCCATTGACGACGAGCCGTTGGACTCGGTGATCTCGGAGACGACGCGCAGCGAGTATGCGAATTGCTCCGGCGTCGGGAGCAGCGGACGAATGGCACGCTTGG
>JAURMJ010000159.1 GCA_030830765.1 Quisquiliibacterium sp. | reverse complement strand
GTGATCCAGACGATCACGATCGCAGACGAACTTTTCGATCGTTATCGGCGCGGTTCCGACTTCATCCAGCAGTTCGTCTTCCCCGGTGGCATGCTCCCGACCGTCTCCGCGTTCGCGCAGCATGCCGAACGTGCAGGGCTTCGGGTCGTGCGCAGCTTCGGCTTCGGCCAGGACTACGCCCGCACACTGCAATTGTGGCGCGAGCGTTTCATCGCGCAGATTGATTCGGTCCGCCGGCAAGGCTTCGATTCACGATTCGAACGTGTCTGGGAGTTCTACCTTGCCTACTGCGAGGCCGGGTTCCGTCATCGCAACATCGACGTGTTCCAGTTCACACTGGAGCACGCGCAACGACCGTGAAGCGGCGCCACCTGATCCTTGCACTGACGGTGCTGGCGGCCGGCAGCGGTCTGTCGCACACGATGCGAAGCGCGTATGCGTCTCCACAGGGATCCGCCTGGCCGCCGCAGGGCTTCCGCCTGGCTGGTCAGGGTGTCATGCGCTGGTTCGGACTCAAAATCTATGAAGCACGGCTCTGGGTGACAGGTTCGGGCCTTGATGCAGCCCGGTTCGAAGAAGCCCGGTTTGCACTTGAAATCACCTATGCCCGCACCCTTGCCGGTCGCGATATCGCGAGGTCAAGCCATGACGAAATGTTACGAATGAGTCTGGCCGATCCGTCCAGTCGCGAGCGCTGGCTGGCAGCCATGACGCGCCTGTTTCCAGACGTCCGGGACACAGACACTCTTGTCGGCATCAACACGCCTGGCGCAGGCGTGGGCTTCCTGCATAACGGCAAGCCGATTGGCGCCATCGCAGAACCCGGCTTTGCCCGTGCCTTCTTCGCGATCTGGCTGGATCCGCGGACCGCAAAACCGGATCTTCGCGAGCAATTGATCGGTGCCGCGGGGCCGCAAAAGAAAGCGGGCACCTCAGCCTACGAAGCAGCAGCCGCTTCAAGATTGGACTGATCATGAACATCCACCGTCTGCCCAAAGCCCTGCTTGCCTACGGCTGCATCCGAATGCCGCTGGCGCTGCTTGAATTACCGCTCTACCTGCTTCTACCAGCCTTCTACCAGCAGCGCACCGGAGCCAATCTGGCAATGATCGGCCTGGTTCTGATGGCCACGCGGCTGTTTGATGCCATTGCCGATCCGCTGATCGGACAGCTGATCGACCGTTGGCAACACCGGATGGATTCCCGGCGATGGGTCTGGCTGGGGCTGCCGTTGCTGACGCTGGGCTTCATCCTGATGTTCTTGCCGCCCTCAGATCCGCAACTAGGGCTTGTCTGGCTCGCCGCCAGTTCGCTGCTGACTTGCCTGGCTTACTCCGTGGTGTCAATCGCCTATCAGGCCTGGGGCGCGACCATCGGCAGCGGACCGGCCCAGCGAGCTCGTGTAACAGGGATCCGCGAGGCCTTCGGACTGGTTGGGGTGATGCTGGCCAGCGCACTGCTCTCCCCGACGCAGACCGACTGGCTGTTGATCGTCTATCTGTCGCTGGTCGCCGTTTGCGCGTTTGCCAGCCTGCATGCGCCTCGTCCCGCGGCACCGGACAAGTCCGCGGAGGCGCAAGATTCCGCGGTTCAGGATGCCCGCGCAGGGCGCGTTGGTTTGAAAGGCTCCTTAGGTGCCTGGCGTCCGATCCTGGCCAATCGCGACTTTCGCTGGCTGCTGGCGGTCTTCATGCTCAACGGGATCGCCACTGCCATCCCGGCCACGCTGGCCCTGTTTTTCATGCAGGATGTCCTGGGCGCGACAGGGCATTGGCCGCAGATCTTCCTTGCCTGCTATTTTCTGGCCGGTGCTGTCGGCATGCCGCTCTGGATCAGGCTGGCTGGCAAGTTTGGCCTGCGCATCAGCTGGCTGCTGGGCATGTCCTTCGCCGCGCTCGCATTTATCTGGGCGCTGGGGCTGGGGCAGGGCGATCTGTGGCAGTTCCTGGCTATCTGCCTGATCACCGGCCTGGCACTGGGCAGCGACCTGGCCTTGCCGGCCGCGCTGCTCGCCGAGACGATTGCCAGGCGATCGACAGACCGGGGCCGCGAAGGCAGCTACTTCGGTGTGTGGACGCTCGCCACAAAACTTAACCTCGCGATTGCAGCCGGCATTGCCTTACCCGTGCTGACATGGCTTGGCTTTACGCCAGGCCAACCTGATCAAGACACGCTGGCGCTGAGCCTTGCATACGCGGCAATCCCCTGTGCGCTGAAGCTGGCGGCTGCGCTGCTCCTGTTGCTGTCGCCCGGGCAACTGCTAGACGTAGGTGTTCAATCCACGTCTGCCCGACCCTCCAGGCCGGCGACCCCCTCGGCACAAGGAATCTCTCGATGAACCCAAGCACTCGAACCGAGTCGATGACCCCCGGGGCCTTTCGTCCTGTGTTGAATCGCGTTTTGAACACGACCCTGCAACGCATGCTGCTGCGGTTGGGGCCTGACAGCTTGCTCCATCGCCTGGCCAATTGCGTGCGCAGCCGGTCGTTGCGAAGACCAGTCAAGCGCCAGGTCGCTGCGCTGGCTTTCCTGATGGCCGTGCTACCGGGCTGCGCAAGTATCGACCCCGCAACCTACCAGGCCGAAAAGCCGGTACTTTCGCTGAATCAGTTCTTCAACGGCACACTGTCGGGCTGGGGCATGTTTCAGGATCGCTCCGGCAAAGTACTGCGTCGCTTCACGGTCACGATCAAAGCCAGCTGGCAGGGTGATACCGGCACGCTGGATGAAGACTTCATCTGGTCCGACGGCGAACGACAAAAGCGGGTCTGGACACTGCGCCGGCAGGCCGATGGCAGTTACACGGGGACCGCCAGTGATGTTGTCGGACAGGCCCTTGGGCAAGTCGCAGGCAATGCGCTGCACTGGACCTACACCATGGAGATCCCGATCGGCGGTCGGAACTGGCATTTCACCTTCGATGACTGGATGTTTCTGATCGACGAGAAGGTCCTGCTCAACCGGGCAACGATGAGCAAATTCGGTATCCGCGCGGGCGAAGTCACGCTCACGCTGATTCGCCAGTGAATCGCGCGATGTCACTTCTGAATCCTCTGACACCACTTAATCCCAGGATCCTTAACTGGCGGGGCCTGCGCGTCTGGCTGGTTGGCGCCTCCAGCGGGATCGGCGAAGCACTTGCGCATGAACTGCTAGCCCGCGGCGCCCGGGTTGTGCTGTCTGCCAGGCGAGAAGATGTCCTGCGCAAGATCGCTGATGAAGCGCCAGATCCGCAGCAGGTGCTGGTGGCAGCGCTGGACATCACGGACATGCAGCAGGTTTTGACTGCCCAGCGGCAGGTGTTCGAGCGCTGGAATGGTATCGACCTGACCATTGTGCTGGCCGCCACCTATCAACCGATGGATACCGCAAGCCTGACCATCGAAGCCGCCCGCCCGATCCTTCGAGTCAATCTGGAAGGCGTCTACAACCTGCTGGCTGCGCTGCTGCCAACGCTCAGACGCACGCGCACCGGTCATCTGGCTATCGTCTCAAGCGTGGCCGGCTACCGAGGCCTGCCCCGCTCGCCTGTGTACGGGCCGAGCAAGGCGGCGCTGAACAATCTGACTGAATCGCTCTACCTGGAACTGCGTCCGCTCGGCATCGGGGTCTCGCTGGTGAATCCGGGCTTTGTGCAGACCCCGCTGACCGCGCTGAACGAATTTCCAATGCCCGCCATCATCACGCCGGGGCAGGCGGCCCGCGAAATCCTGCGTGGTCTGTCGCTCGGACGCTTCGAAATTCACTTCCCTGCCCGCTTCACGCTGGCCATGAAGATACTGGCCTTACTGCCGGCCCGCTTGTATTTCTGGTTGACAGGGCGAATCACCGGAGCTTCAGAAAAACAACACAGCAGCCCAGGCGCCGAGGATCCGATCACGCCGCAACAGGCTCCCACGGCAGATGCCGAAGATCAGCAGCCCGGCCAGGGGCCTCGCTGATGCACGACGTTTCGCAGAGCGCGGCAGCGCCAGCCGGTGAGCGCGACCCGCTCGGCAATCTGGTCACATTTTTCGAGACGCTTTCTCCCCACGATCTGGAGCGCATCGACCAGATCTACGCCGCTGACGCGCTGTTCAAGGACCCGTTCAACGAAGTCAGGGGCCATCCGGCGATCCGGCGTGTCTTTGAACACATGTTCGAGACGCTGGACAACCCCCGCTTCATCATCTGCGACCGAATTGCCGGTGAGGGCAGCCGGCAACAGCAGGCCTTCGTCACCTGGGAATTCCACTTTGCATTGCGGCGCGACCGACACGCGAATCGAACCAGTCAAGCGAACCCGGCCCGGAAAGCAGGCGCGAGGCAGATGATCCGAGGCGCAACCCACCTGCAATTTGACGCCGCGGGTCGCGTCACGCTGCATCGCGATTACTGGGATGCGGCCGAGGAACTCTATGAAAAACTTCCCCTGCTGGGAACACTGATGCGCTGGCTGAAACGCCGGCTGAAGAGCCCGACGATATAATGTCCGGTCTACACGATAGTGGTTGCCATGCTCTATCCCGAACTATTCAAGACTCTCGAACGTGTGCGCTGGAACATGGACACGGACATCAACTGGAGCGCCTTCGACGCCTCATTGCTGACCGATGAACAGGCGCTCACGATCAAATTCAACGCAATCACCGAGTGGGCGGCCCTGCCGGCCACCGAGATGTTCATGCGCGACAATCGTCATGACAGCGATTTCTGCGCCTTTATGTCGGTCTGGTTCTATGAAGAGCAAAAGCACGCGCTGGTGCTGATGGAGTATCTGCGCCGCTTCCGCCCCGAGCTCGTTCCCACCGAGGAAGAACTGCACGCAGTGCGCTTCGAATTCGACCCGGCCCCGCCGCTAGAAACCCTGATGCTGCACTTTTGTGGCGAAATCCGTCTGAATCACTGGTATCGCTGCGCCTCTGAATGGCACACCGAGCCTGTCATCCGTCAGATCTACGACACGATCTCGCGCGATGAGGCCCGTCATGGCGGGGCCTATCTGCAGTACATGAAGCGCGCCATCAAGACTGTCGGGGATGAAGCCCGATTGGCCTTTGCCAAGATCGGCATGCTGATGGCCAGCGCCCGGCGCACAGCCAAGGCGCTGCATCCGACCAACCTGCATGTCAACGAAGCCTTGTTCCCGAATGACACGGTCCAGAGCCGCCTGCCTGACCCGGGCTGGCTTGAGCACTGGCTCGATGAGCAGATCCGCTTCGATTCAGTCTGGGAAGGCAAGGTAACCGAACGCATCCTGCACAATCTCTCACTACTGCTGGAGCAGTCGTTCCAGTCAGCCCAGGATCTGAACCGTTATCGCAAGGAAATGATGCGCGGTGTCGCGACTGCGGTCTGAAAACCTGACACTGACCTCGCTGCCGCAAGTCTCGGCCCCGAGTCTGCACGCCTGGCTGTGACCCATTCCGGACCCGCTTTGCTGCCCCCTGATTTCGAGCGCAAAATTCTCGCGCCCGATTCGCTCGTACAGGCACTGATCGGCAGCAGGCGTCCACTGGTCTTCACCAACGGCGTCTTTGACCTGCTGCATCGCGGCCATGTCACTTATCTGGCGCAGGCTCGTGCACTGGGCGCCGCCCTGCTGGTTGCAGTCAACAGTGATGCGTCGGTGCGCCGCCTGGGCAAGGGCGATGACCGCCCGATCAATGCTTGCGAAGACCGCATGGCGGTGCTCGCGGCCCTGGGTTGCGTTGACTGGGTCACATTCTTCGATGAAGACACACCGCTGAACACGATAGTCGCAGCCCACCCCGATATCCTGGTCAAGGGCGGTGACTGGTCGGTCGACCGGATCGTTGGCGCGCCAGAGGTAGGGGGCTGGGGCGGACAGGTGCATTCGATCCCATTTCTGCACCAGCAATCGACCACCCGGATGCTGCAAAGGATTCGGGCTGCGAGCTGACCAGGGCGCGCCAGGCGGCCTGAAACGCGCTACCTGGATGCCCCCGCGCCATGCACCTGGGCAAAATCCGCCAGATGTTGACGTTCAAACCCGGCTGTATCCCAATCGCAGGCAAGTAGGCGATTGGGGGATAAAAACTCATACAGCTGCGCCTCGATCGGATCATCCTGACCGCTGCATAACTGCACCCGGACCCCAACCCGCTGATACTCCGTTGACTCGAAGGCATCGAGCCGCGCCAGGTCATCAGCATCCACATCGAACCAGAGCCGGCCATCAATCTGCCCGCCGATGACGCGGATCGCCCCCGGGTAGCTCGCGTCGGCAATCGCCCGGCGCACCCAGCCCTGCAATCGGGCCGCCGCACCACGATACTGGCCGCGCACAACGCGGTCCCAGACCTCGGGATACATCAGTGAACCGTAGGTAAAGACATTCATGACAGGCTTGAACCCTCAGGGAGCACAACGATCCGGCCCGCGCCCTGCGATCAGCGACACCTCATCGCGACGCGTCGTCAGCTCTGCATCAGTCGCCTCGGTCGGCAGCCTTAACCGGAGGCGCCCTGGCGTTGATTCAACACGAATTCCCGGGTAGGGGGCTGTCCATGCCTTGATGCGCTCAAGCGTCGGTTCATCGAGCAAGGCATACTGAAAACAACGAGCCGCGATCCGCTCAAGTTGCGCTTCAAGCTCGCTGGCCGGGATCAGCTGCACCGTCTGGGGGGCGACCTGCCGGCTGACCCGCAAAGGCTCGCGCCCTGACGGCACCCAGGGGTCAAGCCAACCTTGCAGCCATGAGAAGGCCAGCAGATTGGCCAAGAGCAGCACCAAGGCCAGCAGTCTGATCAATTCATCACCCCCGCGATATTCAGACGAGGCGTAGCGGCATCACGGACGGACACATCGCCCGAGGCCACAAGCCGAACCTGATCGCCGCAACGCACTCGCAGCGATCCGTCTGCCACAAGTCCGTCAGCGATGCCGGACCAGGGATCATTGCGCCCCTCGAAGACCAGCACCTCACGCCCGTGCATCACATCGAATTCTGACCAATTGCGAAGGCTCGGTTCAAGCCCATCCGCAAAAAACGCGATGCTGGCATCAATCATGGCCCGAGCCAGACAGCCGGCAATGCGCTCACGGACCGACAATTCGGGCAGGCTTTCAAAGAGTCCGCCAGCTCCAGGCAGCAGATCGCCAACCCCATCGGGCTGACTCCAGTTCAACCCAAGCCCGATGACGATCCGCTCCCGGTCGGCAACATGGCGGGCTTCCACCAGCATGCCGGCAATCTTGCGTCCAGCACGTTGCAGATCATTGGGCCACTTCAGACCAATCTGATCGGTTTCGGCTGCGAGCATGCGGGCAACTGCGACCCCCAACGCAATCGGCAGACCCACGGGCGGCTGCCTGCCGGGGATCAATGGGCGATGCAGGCACACAGACATGGCCAAACAGGCTGGAGCCTCACCAAGCCAGCTGCGACCTCGGCGACCACGACCAGCTGTCTGTCTGGCAGCCAGCATCAGTCTGGGTTGCTCAGGGGCCGACAATGCCAACGGCAGATCCATCATCACCCGGTTGGTTGAATCGACACAGTCAACCCATTCAATGCACGTGATCGGCAACCCGGCGAACCCGGCCAAAGCCTCGGGTCGCAATGCAGTGCCCTGCAGCGCTAACGGATGTAGATGCTGACTTTGCTTCACGCCACCATCATAGTCCAGCGAGCCGATGACCGCGATTTGGCTGGTCCGCCCCCTTGCATCCGATAAAAAATCGGTCATGCCGCCGCGGCTCCTTCGCAGCACAAATCAGGCGCTCACTTGCGGCGCGACCCGGGTTTCATGGTCCCAACCGATCGGCAAATATCTGCACATCGCGGCCAACTGCAGTTACGATCCGGGCAATGCCCCTCGAACCGACGACGCGCCGTTCCGCCACAAACCGGGTACTGCTCGGGGCTTATCTGTGCGCGCTGATCTACGGCTCGCTCTATCCATGGACCGGCTGGCAGTCACTGGGCGGCTCCAGCCTGAGCTTTCTGACCGAATCCTGGCCGCGGTACTGGACCTGGTTCGATCTGATCGCCAACCTGCTTCTTTACTTGCCGCTCGGCATACTGGCGCAGTTTTCGCTCCGGCCGCGACGGTCCGTCTTTGTTGGCATCTTGTCCTGTACGCTGGCGGCCAGCTTACTCTCGATGGGTATCGAAGCCGCACAAGGCTATATGCCGGGGCGCGTGCCTTCGCTCACCGACTGGTTGGCCAACACGGCTGGCGCGCTGCTGGGCAGCCTGCTTGGCGCAGGCCTGCCGCGGTTTACCGGACTCGACGCTCGCCAAGTTGGTTTGCACCACTGGCGCCGCAACAGCGCAGCCGGTCCGGCGCTGCTGCTGGCCTGGGTCCTGATGCAGATCAATCCGCAGCGGCTGCTGTTTGGCAGTGGTGAGCTCACCGGCCTTGTCACCGGTCTCTGGAGATCGCTGTTTGACGAGGCGGGATCAGACCATGCCGGCAAAAGCTTCATCCCAGAATCAATTTTGGACAGCTTACGCCTGGCGGCCGACTATGCTGTGATGGTCGAAGCTGCCGGGACAGCCTTCGCGATACTGGCGATCGGGATGCTGGTTCGCGAGGTATTCCTGCGGCATGCGCCGCGCGTGCTGATCACCGCACTGCTGCTGCTAAGTGCGCTGGCTGTCCGGGCGCTGTCAGCCGGCGCCCTGTATGGGGCCGATCAAGCATTCACATGGTTGACCGCAGGCGCCCAGGGCGGGCTGTTGACTGGCGTCCTGCTCGTCGCGATCCTGGCCTCGGCAAACCGACGGGCCCGACTGCTGATCGGTATCTGCGCATTGACCGCAAACATTGTGCTGACCTGCGGCTTTCCGGTTGACGCCTATTACGAGTCCCTGGCTGGACGCTGGGATCATCGCGAATGGCGCAACCTGACCGCGCTGCTTCGTACCGTCTCGATCGCCTGGCCTTTCGCCGCCATCGGCTGGTGCCTGTTCAGGCTGAGACCCGCGCGGCGCGACCTCGGATCTATAATTCGCGGACAATGAGTCACTACAGCCATCACATCTTCTTCTGCCTGAACCAGCGCGATGAAAACAGCCGCCCGTGCTGCGCCGCGCATGATGCCCAGCGCCTGCAGGCCTACGCCAAGGACAAGGTCAAAGCAATGGGGCTGTCCGGCCCGGGCAAGGTCCGGGTCAACAAAGCCGGCTGCCTGGATCGGTGCGAGCTGGGGCCGGTCTGTGTCGTCTACCCGGAAGGCGTCTGGTACACCTTCATCGACGAACAGGACATCGATGAAATCGTCGAGTCACACCTGGCTAATGGCAAACCTGTTGAGCGCCTGCGTCTGGAATGAACTCGGCGACGCAGCTGCTGAGCATCTCAGGACCAGTCGGCAATATTGATGTCGCGCTTGATCTGCCGTCAGCCGGCGAGCCGGTACGCGGCGTCGCTGTCATCGCGCACCCGCATCCGCTGTTTGGTGGCACCCGTGATAACAAGGTCGTGCAGACCCTGGCCCGAGCCCTGACCAGCATCGGCTTTGTGTGCTGGCGCCCGAACTTTCGGGGTATCGGCGACACCGAAGGGGTGCATGACGAGGGACGCGGTGAGACCGAAGATATTCTTGCGGTCGTCCAGGCCGCATTGGCCCACGAATCCGCACCCCACGACCCGCAACTGCTGCTGGCCGGTTTCTCGTTCGGCAGCTTCGTACAGACCCATGTGGCTGACCGTCTGAACGAACGGGGACAAAGCGTCCAGACCCTCGTACTGATCGCGCCAGCGGTCTCGCGCTTCGAGGTCCTCGCCCCGCTGGCCCGCACACTGGTCGTCCATGGAGAAACCGATGACGTGGTCCCACTGGCCTCGGTCATGGACTGGGCAAGACCACACGATCTACCCATCGTGGTTGTTCCCGGCGCCGATCATTTCTTTCATCGACGACTGCCACTGCTCAAGCGCATCGTCTCGGAATGGGTTCGCGGCGGGGGCTGAGCCAATCGCCTCAGTCAGCGCGAGAGACTTCAACTCATGTTCGACGAACGACAAGTCTACGGCCGCACAGCGAAGGGCGACGAGCAGTTCGATGCGCGCTCAGCGCAACTGCTGACGGGTGCGCGTCGCATCCTGCGCCTGATCGACGGCCAACGTTCCCTGGCCGACCTGACACCGCTGGCCCGTCCGGGCGACCTGGAGCGCATCGTCGATGAGCTCCAGTCGAACGGCCTGATCAGGCTGATCGGGATTGCAGAGACCCCCAGTACCGAGGAAGCTCGTGCAATGGACCGAGAACAGCGCGAGGAACTGTCCAGGCTGCAAAGCGCACTTGCCGGACGCTTCGAGCAGGTGCTTGGCATCGATGGCATGGTGCTTGATGCACGGCTACAGGATTGCGTCAGCCTCGATGTCCTGCGACGCGTGATGCGCGAGGCTGTCGATACGCTGAGTAGAAGAGCCAGCCCGCAGGCAGCCGAGCAGATGCTCAATCAGATCCGGCCGCTGTATGAGGACTTTGCACTGACTGTCGCGGCCAAGCGGACGCGCCGGATCACGCGTCTATAATTGAAC
The DNA here is from genome assembly GCA_030830765.1 of Quisquiliibacterium sp. Classification (GTDB taxonomy): domain Bacteria; phylum Pseudomonadota; class Gammaproteobacteria; order Burkholderiales; family Burkholderiaceae_E; genus Quisquiliibacterium. The sequence continues at coordinate 4,609 of JAURMJ010000159.1, read as the reverse complement.
TGCGAGCCCGGCATCTCGCGCAGGAATCCTGCGCTCCCACTGGAGTGCGAATCCTTTTTATCTGCGCAGCATCAGCCGCCGCAAGTCCTCGACGCGCCCGCACCATTTGCCCCAAATGACCCATAGCCTAAGAACCGTATTCGTCGCGTTGCTCGCGAGTCTTTTCACATCAGTTGCGCTGGCACAGGTTGCGCCACCGACAATCGCAGCTCGCTCCTGGCTGCTGCTTGACGTGACCACCGGCCGGACGCTGGCCTCCAGCGAACCAGACACCAAGGTCGAGCCTGCTTCGCTGACCAAGCTGATGACCGCGTATCTGGCGTTCACTGCGATCAAGGAAAAGCGTCTGCGCCTTGATCAGCGACCGGCTGTCTCCAAAGTAGCCTGGAAGGCGATCGGTTCGCGGATGTTCGTCGATCCGGCGAGTCCGGCAACGGTCGACGAATTGCTGCATGGAATGATCATCCAGTCGGGCAACGATGCGTCAATCATCCTGGCTGAAGCCCTGGCCGGCACCGAACAAGCCTTTGCCGAGCAGATGAATCGCGAGGCTCGGCGCATGGGTCTCAAAAACACGCAGTTCCGTAACTCGACTGGCCTGCCTGACCCCGAGCACTACACGACCGCCCGTGACCTGGCCGTGCTCACCACGCGGCTGATCACAGACTTTCCGCAGATGTACGGGCTGTACTCGCAGCGCGAGTACACGTACAACAAGATTCGTCAGGCCAACCGCAACCGCCTGCTGGCCATTGACCCAAGCGTTGACGGCGTCAAGACCGGACACACTGAAGCGGCCGGTTATTGCCTGATCGCATCGGCCAAGCGCAATCAGCCTGGCGCAAGTTTCCAGCGCAGACTGCTCAGCGTCGTCGTCGGGACTGCATCGTCCTCTGCGCGTGCGATGGAATCGCAGAAACTGCTGAACTGGGGCTTCCAGAATTTCGACGCGATCCGCGTGTTCGGCAAAGATCAGTCCGTCACAACGATGGAAGTCTGGAAGGCAGCGGCACCCGATGTGCAGGCTGTCGTTGCGCAGGATCTTTTCATCAACGTGCCACAGGGTCAGGCCGGCGCAGTCAAGGCTGAGATTGATCGGGTCAAGCCTCTGATCGCGCCGATTCGGGTCGGTCAGCGCATCGGCACGCTTCGGATCAAACTCGCAGACAGCGTGCTGGTCGAACAGCCGCTTATCGCAAAGAGTTCGGTTGACCAGGCAGGCTTCTTCGTGCGCGCCCGCGACACGATCCGGCTGTGGTTCGAAAAATAGGAAATGCTATGAGCGAGAACGCACAAACGGTTTTCCTGAACGGGCAGTTCATGCCCATCGAAGAGGCCCGCGTCCCGGTCCTGGACCGCGGCTTCATTTTCGGTGACGGTGTCTACGAGGTCGTCCCGGTCTACCGGGGGCGCCCTTTCCGCTGGCAACAGCACCTGAAGCGACTATCCGGCAGCCTTGCTGCAATCGACATCGAAAACCCGTTCGACGATACCGGCTGGACCGATCTGGTTTATGAACTGATCAAACGCCATCCCTGGGCGGACCAGTTCATCTATATCCAGGTGACCCGTGGCGTAGCCAAGCGTGATCATGCTTTTCCCAAGGGCGTCAAGCCGACCGTATTCGCGATGAGCAGCGAATTTTCACCGGTCCCAGAGCAACTGCGCGAAACCGGCGTGCGCGCCATCAGTCTGCCTGACGAGCGCTGGTTTCATTGCGACATCAAATCAATTTCACTGCTGGGCAATGTGCTTGCCAAGCAGGAAGCCGTGCAGGCCGGTGCCTTCGAATGCGTGATGTTTCGCGATGGCTACCTGACCGAGGGTTCATCGAGCAACATCTGGGTTGTACGCAACGGCAAGCTGTTCTGCCCGCCGCGAGATCGCCTGATCCTTGAAGGTGTCCGCATGTCGCTGGTTGACGAGCTGTGTCAGATCGTTGATATCGACCTCGATATCCGTCGCATCACCCGGGAAGAGGTCCAGCAGGCCGATGAACTGCTGCTCAGCTCGGCCACACGCGAGTTGCTGCCGATCACCACCCTTGATGGCCAACCGGTTGGCAACGGCAGGCCCGGCCCACTTTACGCGAAGCTTTACGACGCCTACCAGGTGGCCAAGCTACGATGAGTGATCCATCCGCCTTCGATCGGCTCGAACAACTGCTCGAGTTTCCGGTCGATTTCCCACTGAAGATCATGGGCAGGCGGGTCGATCATTTCGCCCAGACAATCTCCGACCTGGTCCGCTCGCATATGCCGGAGTTCGACCCGGCCACGATCGAGCTGCGCAGCTCGACAAAGGGCACCTACCTGAGTCTGACCGTCACTGTCCGCGTAAATTCCCGCCAACAGCTTGAAACGCTCTACAACGAGATTTCCGCGCACCCGCTGGTGCGCATTGTTCTCTGATCAGCGCGTGGCGTCTTTCTCACGCCATCGTCCCCAGGCACCCTCTTGAATCCACTTTCATCATCAGGCTTTGCGGCCACCTTCTTCGCCGTCCTGATCTGGGGCACACAGTTGCCGATCGCCAAGGGTGCGATGGCAGATATCGACGGTTACTCGATCACGCTGGCTCGGTATGCCATTGCGGTGATCGGACTGGTGCTGATCCTTGCGTGGCGCGAAGGGATCGACGCGCTGCTGTTTGATGGGCATGGCAAGCGGGTCGTTGCGGCTGGCGCAATCGGCATGGCCGGCTCGGGCCTGCTGGTGTTCACCGGCCTCTCGCTGACGAGGCCCGAAGTCACGGTAATCATCATCGCGCTGCAGCCGGCCATGACGGCCGTGGCGCAATGGATCTTTCGCGACAGACGCCCATCGGGGGTCACAATCGCCTGTCTGATTGCGGCGTTCCTTGGAGTTGCCTATGTGGTGACCGGCGGCGGGCATGGCCTGTCGGACCTTTTGCGAAGCAGCCCTCAGGAACTGCTCGGCAATCTGATGGTCCTGCTGGGCGGGATCGCCTGGGTTGGTTATTCGCTGCTGGTCGAGCGGCTGCATGGCTGGTCGTCGCTGCGCATTGCCACGATGAGCTGCGTGACCGCAAGCGCCACGATCGTGATCGTCTGGCTTCCGCTGCTGGCCCTGGGCATGGCCTCGATTCCGGACCCTGCCAAGCTGCTAGAACATAGCTGGCGACTCGGCTATCTGGGCGTGCTCGGGGTGACCGTCGCGATGATTCTGTGGAACGTCGGCAGCCGGCGCATCGGTCCACTGAACGCGATGCTGATGGTCAACCTGATGCCGATCTTCACCTTTGGAATGCGTGCGCTGCAAGGCGAAACGATCCGGAAGACCGAACTGATTGGCGCCGCCATCGTGGTCAGTGCACTGCTGGCCAACAATGCCTATCTGCGCTGGGTCAACCGCCCGGTTGCGATCCGCCCATGACAGCGGTGATCCGACAACTGCCCGGACTGTCCGACTACCAGCAGACGCTGGAGCGGATGCGCCAGTTCACGCGTGAGCGCAGCGCGCAGACTCCGGACGAAATCTGGTTGCTGGAGCACCCACCGGTCTTCACACTGGGACTGGCCGGACGCAGCGGACACTTGCTCAACCCCGACCCGATCGAAGTCGTCAAGACCGAACGGGGCGGTCAGGTCACCTATCATGGCCCAGGGCAAGTGATCGCTTACACCTTGATTGATTTACGTCGACTGGGCATTGGCGTCAAGGAACTGGTGTTCCGTATCGAACAGGCGCTGATCCAGACGCTGGCCACCTGGCAGATCGATGCGCGCAGGATCAGCGGCGCACCCGGCGTGTATGTCCCGTTTTCAGGCGGTCACGGCCAGTTCGAGGGTTTCGCGAAGATCGCCGCGCTTGGCATCAAGATTTCGGGCGGCTGCAGCTTTCATGGTGCCGCGCTGAATGTCGCGATGGACCTGGAACCGTTCACCCGAATCGACCCCTGCGGCTATCCGGGCCTGCGGACGATCGACATGGCCACACTCGGGGTGCACGCACCGCTGCCCGAGGTGGAGCAAACGCTGGCGCAGCGGCTTGCGGCGCATCTTGGCTGACCTGGGCTAAACTGGGCAAATCCGTTGATCTCCTGCACGGTCGGGTGATCCCCGACCGGAAACACATCATGAAACCGAGCGACGATCTCGCATCGAAACCAGCCTATGACCCGAGCGCCAAGCAAAAGGCGGCCGACAAGACTTCGCGTATCCCGATCAAGGTCGATCGAAGCGCAGAAGTTCTGAAGAAGCCTCCGTGGATCCGCGTACGTGCCGGCTCGCACAACACGCGCTTCTACGAAATCAAGAACATCCTGCGCGAGCACAAGCTGCATACGGTCTGTGAAGAAGCCTCGTGTCCAAACATCGGCGAATGCTTCGGCAAGGGCACGGCCACCTTCATGATCATGGGCGACAAGTGCACGCGACGCTGCCCGTTCTGCGATGTCGGTCATGGACGGCCCGACCCGCTGGATGCAAACGAGCCGGAAAATCTCGCCAGAACAATCGCTGCACTGAAGCTCTCGTATGTGGTCATCACCAGTGTCGATCGTGACGATCTGCGCGACGGTGGTGCGCAGCATTTTGTCGACTGCATCCGCAAGGTTCGAGAGCTTTCGCCGGCCACGCGTATCGAAG
>JAURMJ010000019.1 GCA_030830765.1 Quisquiliibacterium sp. | reverse complement strand
TGCACCTGACGTCGGTGGGCAAGCTGTTTCTGGCAGCCGATGATTCCAAGGCAGTGCGCGCCTATGCAACCCGGACCGGGCTGGCTGGCCATACCCGCAACAGCATCACCGAGATGGAGCGGCTCGAACGCGAACTGGCCTCGGTTCGCACCCGAGGCTACGCCCGGGACAATGAGGAACTGGAGATCGGTGTGCGATGCATTGCGGCTGGCATTCGCGATGATGGTGGCAGGCTGGTGGCCGGGCTGTCCATATCGGCCCCCGCCGACTTACTGCAGGACGACTGGATCGACCGCTTGTGCGCGACCGCGGCCGGAATTTCGGCGTCGCTCGGTTACGAGCCGCGCAAGGAATAAGACGAGTCGGTGGTTCGAAGCGGAGCAATCCGCCCAGGTCCTTCGAGCCATTTGCGAATCCGCCCGGCATCACCAAAGCGCGACTGAATTCCGACTGCATCGAGCAGCACAAGCACCGTGGGGCGGTCATCAAGCTGCAGGTACATCACCAGGCAACTGCCAGCCTCCGAGATGTAACCAGTCTTTTGCAACGAGATATCCCAGGTCGAGCTCTTCACCAGCCGATTGGTATTGCTGTACGCGATGATGCGCTTGCCCGAACGAACCGTCAGGTCCGGCGCTGTCGAGTACATCTTGATCAACGGATAGTCGAAGGCCGCTGCGACCATCCGAGCCAAGTCAACGGCATTGGAGACGTTACGGCTGGACAATCCGGTTGGATCACTGAAGTTCGTGCTGTTCATCCCCAGAGCCCGAGCCTTGTCATTCATTGCCTGCAAAAATGCATCCAGACCGCCCGGATAGCTGCGACCAAGCGCATGCGCGGCTCGATTCTCCGAGGCCATCAGAGCAAGATGCAGCAACTCAGCACGCGTGAATCGCATCCCGATTGCCAGGCGTGATCGGGTGTGCTTTTCCGTGTCGATTTCAGCCCTGGTGATTTCAATCGACTCATCAAGCGGTAACTGCGCGTCAAGCACGACCATGGCAGTCATCAGCTTTGTGATCGAAGCAATGGGCAACACCGCCTCGGGATTCTTGGAGAACACCGCAGCCCCGGACTGCTGGTCGACAACCAACGCGACTGAAGAGCGCAGGTCGAGCGGATCATCGACTTTGTGCAAACCGATCATCTGACCGATCGACATCCGACCGATGGTCTGACGCTTGGGCTGGCTCGCAGCGGTCTGCCTTGACGTTGTCTGCTTGCGGGAAGCCTTTGAGACTGGAGCGCGCTTGGTCTGTGTGCTGGCACTGCGCGGCACTGCCTTGTTCTTGCTGGACTGGGTCGATTTGCCGTTTTTGGAAGCCTTTGATTTGCCAGCCTGGGCAGAATTTGCAGCGGCATCAGCTGCGTACGAGTGCGCAGACAACAGACTGTTGAATACGAGCGTGGTGACCAGCAAGACAGCAGACCAAGAAAATCGCACTTACCCCCCCTTGCGCCAGCGGGTTACGGACCCACCATGCGCCTGCGCATCGTGAAAGTTTATCGAAAAAACCTGATAAAAAATAGGGGATTAGCGAACTTTCCTGAGAAAGTCATTCATGAATCCAGGGATTCAGGAGCAAGGTGCTTTTCCGCGGAGCAGGCTGTTTTTCCTCGTTGATTGCCTGCTCACCGAAATCGGAGCTTTTCCATGGCTTGTCATGGCGCGGCGGCTGGTTTGTTAAGGCACGGGCATCGGCCCGGGTAAGCCCCTCGTTCTGGACAGCGGATGCCCTTGAATCTTTATCTTTGCAGGGCGAAGACTGCGGCGGCAAGTCTGCTGGAATCTTGATGTGGCAGCGCGGCACACAAAGCACTTTCCTGGTTAAAAAAGTCAGACTAGCCAGCAAAAAAAGAGACAAAAATTAATACTTTATCTATGTTTTTCAGCAACTTAGTAGACGTTCCACTAGATGTGGAGATTTTTTGCGGCAATGCAACAAAACCGCTTGACAACAGATCAGATCGTGGGCACCATCGCATTTGTGCATCGCAACATATCGCGGGCATTCTGAACAATCATCCGAAGCGAGAACCCATCATGTTCAACAACGCAGACCAATTCGCGCAAATGCAGAAGAAATCCCTGGAACTGTTCCAGGCAGTCGCCCTGAAGTCCGTTGAGGGTTTCGAGAAACTGGCTGAACTCAATATCCAGGCCACCAAGGCTTCCGTCGCTGACGCAGGCGAACAGTTCAAGACGCTGTTGGCCTCCAAGGACATCAAGGCCCTGACCGATGTCGCCGCCGCTGGCCAACAACCGGCGCTTGAGAAGATTGGCGCCTACGCATCACACGTGTACGAGATCTCCAGCGGGACCGGCACAGAAATCACCAAGCTGTTCGAGAAGCAATTTGCTGAGGGCAACAAGCAGATCACGGCTGCCATCGACGCCATGGCCAAGAGCGCTCCGGCCGGCTCGGAAGGCATGATCGATTTTGTGAAGTCGGCTGTCTCCAGCGCAAACACCGCTTACGACCAGGCCAACAAGGCGGTCAAACAGGCTGTGGATCTGGCTGAAGCCAATTTTGCTGCCGCCGCCAAGACCGGTCGCACCAGCGCCAAAAAAGCCGCCTGAGGGGGCTTGAAGCCAATCATGGCCTCATAAAGGACGCGGCAGGCACGCTCCTCCTGTGCACTGCAGCGCCAGGGCCCGGTTCGTAGAACCGGGCTTTTCTATTTGAGGAGCCTGAACAGACTTTGCAGCATCTGGTAGGTCAGACCCCAGACGATTTCCTGCTGGACCCGGAAACCTGGGAAGTTGTGCGTACCTGACGCAATACGCAGATCCCGGCTGGTCGATGAGCGGCCATCGAACATGCTATGCATTGACCCCCAATGCACCGCCGCCACCTCATGACTCAGACTGAATTCAGGTAACTCGCCCAGCGCCTCGAACAGATACGGGACGATCAGCATTTCGTAGCTGGCACCGATCGGATTGACCCGCATGTGATCCAGATGACCGAGCAATCGGCCGTGCCTGCCAAGGTCCAACCCGATTTCCTCACGGGTTTCCCGGACCGCTGTTTGGGCAAGATCCTGGTCGCTGGGTTCCCAGTGGCCGCCGGGAAAAGCCATGTGTCCAGACCAGATATCACCCGGGCGTTGTGCTCGTTTGATAAACAGCACCTCGGTGTCGCCGCCCCGCTCTCGAAGAATTGCCGCGACTGCGGCACGCCGGTCGAAGATCTGATCATCCAGCAGGACCGGCGCATGGGCGCCGAGTCTGCCTTCTATCGTGCGGATTCGAAGCTTTGACATCGAGACATCATCAGCGCTCCTAGGCCGTGACGGCCTGCGTCGTCCCGGGCGCAGCACTGGCCTGCGACTCGAAACGCGTCAGTGCTGCCTTGCGTACGCTGTCGGCTGCATCCATGTTCCGCGCCTTGACATGGCCAAAGCCGCGGATGTGCTCGGGTACCGACGCAATATCAACCGCAATCGATCGATTCCCTGCCGTGAGCTGGCTGATGAGTTTCGAGATTGTGGCCTCGTACTCGTCGATCAATGCGCGCTCTCGACGACGCTCCTCGGTCCGACCGAAGAGATCCAGCGCGGTTCCCCGCAGTCGACGCAAACCAGCGAGCAGCCCGAACAGCTTGAAAACCCAAGGGCCAAACTCGCGCTTGACCAGTTCGCCCCGCGCATTGCGCTTGGAAAAGAGCGGTGGCGCCAGATGAAAGTGCAGTTTGAAGTCGCCCTCGAAGCTCTCCTGGACCCGGTCGGCAAAACTGCCGCTCGTGTACAGACGCGCAACCTCGTATTCATCCTTGTAAGCCATCAGCTTGGAAAAGTAGCGTGCAACCGCCTCGGTCAGCGGCAGTGAGCCTAAGGCTGATCCGTCAGTCGCAGTGCCCAAGGCCTTTTCCGCATCCCGAACCCGGTTGACCAGGGCAAGGTAGCGGTTGGCATAGGCAGCATCCTGGTAGTCGGTCAGGAAGTCGACCCGACGCGCGATCAGCTCATCAAGCGACTCGGAGAGTTTGCGCGACACCGGCAACATTTTGGGCGGCGCAGCCAGTTCCTCGACGCGCGTGGCATCGACTGCGGCCATCCGCCCCCAGTCAAAGGCAGCCAGGTTCTGCGCGATCGCAACCTCGTTCAGCTCAATCGCCTTTTCGATCGCATTGGCCGACACCGGAATCATCCCCTTCTGGTAGGCGAACCCAAGCATGAACATGTTGGTCGTGATTGCATCGCCCATCAGGCCGGTTGCCAGACGTGTTGCGTCGACAAACCAGGCATTCTGCTCGCCGACCGCATCGACGATTGCCCCTTCCATGCTGCCAAGCGGGAACTTCCAGTCAGCATTGCGCGTGAAATATCCAGTCGGGGTACTGGCCACATTGGCGACAACCCGTGTGCGCCCCGAAGAAGCACGCGAAAGCGCATCGCGTCCGGCGGTGACCACCACATCGCAACC